>SIAT01000017.1 GCA_009691645.1 Pedosphaera sp.
GCGGCCTGTCTTTCAGCAACACACTCGCCACGGCGAATTTCACCGGGGGCGCGCCGGTCAGCGCCGGCAGCTTCAAGGTCAACGGTGTCACCATCTCCTACACATCCACGTCCACGGTGAAGGATGTGATCAGCTCGATCAACACCGCCGCCACCGGAGTCACAGCAAACTACGATGCCATCAACGACCGATTCACAATCATCAATAAAATCGAAGGCGATGTGGGCATCGCGCTGGAGGATGTGACCGGTGATTTTCTCGCCAAAACCAAATTGCTCAACGCCAGCGGCGGCGTGCTGCAGCGTGGCCAGAACCTGCTCTACCGGATCAATGGCGGCGCCGTGCTCAGCAGTCAGACCAACATTGCTTCGGAAAACAGCCACGGCATCACCGGCCTGAGTGTCACCGCGAGCAGGGCCAATGGAGCCAGCAAGGTGAGTGGCATCAGCTCCAACGTGATCTCGACCACCGCGACACACGGCTACGCGACCGGCAACGCGGTTTCCCTGCATTCACTCGGCACCGTCCCGAGCGGCCTCAGCACCGCCGCCACGTACTACACACGCGTGTTGAGCGCGACCAGTTACTCTCTGCACAACACGGAAAGTGATGCCGCTGCGGGCGCAAATGCAGTGACGATCTCCAACGGCGGCACAGGCGATAATTTCTTCCTCGGCGCGAACCCAGTCGCGGCATCTATTTCTGTCTCGGGCGATCTTGATAGAATCAAAGGGACTATCGCGGCCTACGTGGACCAATACAACAAGGTCCAAGCCATGATCGACACGAACACGGCGAGCATCACCGATTCAAAAGGCAAAGTAACCCGCGGCCCGCTGGCCAACGATCGCATCGTCCTCGAGTTTTCCACCAGTATCCGCTCCAAAACGAGCGGGGACGTGGCTGGGATCACCGGCAGTTTGAAGCGTCTGGAGTCGATCGGTTACACAGGCAGCGGCTACAACAACCAGTTGACCCTCACCAATGCCACGGGACTGAACACCGCGCTGATGAGCAACATCAACGATGTGAAAGCGCTTTTCACCAATACCACCAATGGTCTCGGCAATTCGTTGAACACCTATCTCGACACCGTCTCGAACGATGTCACCGGCACGCTATTTTCCGCCCGTGCCAGCCTCACCACTCAATCCAAATCCATCGATACACAGATCGAGGATATGGAGCGGCGCGTCCTCGCCAACCGACAACGGCTGAAGAACAGCTTCGTGGCGATGGAGCAGGCACAGGCGAAAATCAATCAGCAGATGGATTTCATCTCCAAGCGGTTCACCTGATGCCGGCCTTTCAAATGAAACCCATCCGATTTCAAAAACCCTCCCGCGTTCTACTGGCAGCGATGGCCGCCGTCGCGTTGCTCCACACCGGTTGCGAATCGTTGGAAGACGCCTTCTCGCCCGCGGTTCAAGGCCCATTTTACACGCCAGCGAATGTCATCCTCACCGGCCTCCAGCTGCCAGCGAATGTGCGGCGCGTGGCTGTGTTGCCGATGACCACGGCTCTGGGCAATCAAGCCGCGAAAAATGGCGCGGAAACTATCGAGCCGCTGTTGCTGGATGAATTGGCCAAAGCTCGGCTCTTCGAGGTGGTGCGCATCACGCCGGAACGGCTGATGGCTCTCGCTGGGAAACCGGCATTACGCGCGGATGATAGACTACCGCCCGATTTGCTCGAGAGACTGAGCGAGGAAACGGCCTGCCACGCTTTCCTGTTCACTGAATTGACCGTTTATCGGGCTTACCCGCCACTGGCCATCGGTTGGAAGATCTCCCTTTTCAGCCTTTCCGATGGTCAATTACTTTGGTCATTGGATGAGCAGTTCGATGCCGGCATGCCCAGTGTAGCCAACGGCGCCCGGCGCCATCTGCGCCACCATCAAGCCACCGCTTCAGCCATGCTGCGCGAAACGCCCATCCTCAATTCGCCAGCCAGTTTCGCCCGCTACACCATCAGTGCGGCGACCGAGACGATGCGCCCGCTGCCGGCCCTTCCAAAAAAATCTAAAGAAATTCCTAAAGAAGCTCCTAAACCTGCCGAGAAGCCTAACAGGTAATCCCATCAGGGCAGAAACCCACTCGGGAACAGACTCGGGAATACGAAGACAAAAAGAATTTGTAACTTACTGGTGGCCGTTTAGATTCCACCACTGACAGCGATGAAAGAAGTAAACCTCAACTCCGTCAACTCGACCTTGGCCGCCCAGCGGACGTCGCAGGCTTCGGCCAGCGCCTCCGCCGCCAAGGCAGAGGTGGCGTCGGCCATCCCGATCGACACGGTTGAGACTCACGCTGCTCCAGTACCCGATTTCAAGCAGGCCGAGCAGGAGATGGAAGCGCGTTACATCCTCCATCGCTCCCGCTTGGAAAAAGAGGTCAATGGCCCGGACTACCCCCCGGCGGAAGCGATCGATCGCCTGGCCCGACTTCTGGCCTCTCAATCCCTGCCCTTCAAAGAGAAGTAAGCGCGTAGCGCATCGCTCCCCTTATCGGCACAGGACGTGCTTTGATGGAAGGTGATGAGTTATGCCAACCGGCTACAGACTTACAAGGTTTCCGCGGTTCACACCGCTTCTCCGGGCGCGCTTGTGGTGATGCTCTTCGATGGCGCCATCAAGTATCTCAACATCGCCCTCAAGACCTTCGACTCGACCGATCCGCTGGAGTTCAACCTCACGATCCACACCAATCTCACGAAGACGCAGGAGATCGTCCGTGAGCTGAACGCCGCTTTGGACCCCGAAAAAGGGGGCGCGTTGGGAAATCGGATGTCGAGTCTGTACGAGTATTTCGACCGACGCCTGCACGAGGCCAACATGAAGAAAGACAAGGCCATCATCGAAGAAGTGTTGCGCCACATCTCAGGACTTCGCGACGCGTGGAACCAAAGTCTGCTCAAAGAGAGCCAAGCCCAGGCCGATAAAAACCGCCCTCCCACTCCCAGCGACGGCCTTTCCTTATTGGGATAATGCGATGGCAAAGCCTCTTCCAACTCCATTTTCAGACGAGTTACTGTTGGCCAATTTGGAGAAATGGCGGCATCTGACTCACGCCGAAGCCGCAGCCATCGCCGCGCAAGATTGGGACGCGCTTCGCAGGCATCAGGATGAAAAAGCCGCGTTGCGATTGCGGTTCGAATCCGTGATCAGTTCGCCAACCGACACGCCTGCCACCAACGAAGCCGCACGGCAACTCGCCAGCGAACTGTACACTCTCGAACACGCCAACCGCGCCCAACTCGCCATCGAGATCCGCAAGGTGAAAGACCAACTCACCGGCGACGACCGCTCGCTCCACACGCTCGGACAGGTCCGCAAAGCCTACGCCAGCACCAACCAGTCGTCTTGGGAAACCTACAGTTGAAGCCCGCGACGGCCGATAGATTGCGCCCACCCCGTTCTCCTTTGGCATTTCTTTCCGGTCTTCAATTTCCTCTTTCCTCGCCCTCTTCATCTGCCTTCAAATCAGTTTCTCAAAAACCATCCAAACCAACTGAAATCACCTCAGTTGTATTGAAACCGAGCCGCTTGTCCGAGGCCGCTCCCAAACTTGATCCCACGCTCCCTGCTCCGGCTCTCTATGGCACACATCGTGCTTTGACGACCGTGAATGAATGTAAGTTTGTACCAAGCTGCCGCCGCGATGGAGGGCAATCTTCGCCGCCAGCAGATGATTGCGGAGAACTTGGCCGCCGGTGCCATTCCCGGATTCAAGAAGCTGGACATGTCCTTCTCGGCGATGGAGCCGGGCCTCTTTGAGAAGGGGTTGAACGCAGCTTCTGCGCAGCAGCTGCGCTACTCTTTCCCCGCTTTTAATTCCCAGACGAACTTCACTCAAGGCGGCATGCGGCCGACCAACGTGCCAACCGATGTGGCGATCGATGGCCCGGCCTTCTTCGGTGTGCAGGGTCCCAACGGCACGGTGTACACGCGCGACGGCGAATTCCGCACCGGTCCCACTGGCCAACTTACGACGAAAGAGGGTTACCCCGTCCTCGGAATGGGCGGGCCAATCCAGCTCGATGCGCAGAACGCGACGCCCATCTCCATCTCTTCCACCGGCGAAGTGACACAGAACGGCGTCGCCCGCGGGCGGTTGCAGCTCGTGGAGTTCGCCGATCTCAGCCAGCTCCGCCGCATCAACAACGGTTATTACGCGGACTCGGGCAACCAAGCCAAGCCGGCCGATGCCGCGAGCAGCACGTTGCGCCAAGGTCACCTCGAATTTTCCAACACCACGCCCTCGCACGAGATGAGCGATCTGATGATGACTCTCCGCCATTTCGAAGCGAACCAGCGCGTCATCCAGATGCAGGACGAGCGGCTCGGCCGCATAATCCAGGAACTCTCCAACCCGACCTAACGACTATTTATGTTACGCGCCCTCTACTCCTCCGCCTCGGGAATGCAGTCCCAGCAGATGAACCTCGACGTCATCGCCAACAACTTGGCGAACGTCAACACCACCGGCTTCAAGAAGAGCAAGATCGAGTTCCAAGATCTGCTCTACCAGACGAACAAGCAGCCGGGCGCCGACGCGGGCGCAGGCAATCAGATCCCGACCGGCATCCAAATCGGCCACGGCTCACGCCCTGTCTCCACCTCGCGCCTCTTCACCACCGGTGAACTCACGCAGACTGGTGAGAAGATGGACGTCGCCATCGCCGGCGACGGTTTCTTCGAAGTGCAGATGCCCGACGGCACACGCGCCTTCACACGCGACGGCGGTTTCAAAGTCGATTCCAACGGCCGCGTGGTAACCAGCGATGGCATGCCGGTGGTCGGTTTCCCGTCCATCCAGCCCGGGACCACCGCCGTCACCATCTCGGCCAGCGGCAGCATCTCGGTGAAGGTCGGCGAGCAGGCGCCGCAATCCTCGCAGCTCTCGCTCGTACGTTTCACCAACCCCGCCGGTCTCCAGACCATCGGCCGAAATCTCTACCGCGAATCGCCTTCTTCCGGCACGGCCGAGACAGGCCAGCCTGCCCAGAACGGTTTCGGCGAGCTTTCTCAAGGCTTCCTCGAAATGTCCAACGTGAAGGTCGTCGAAGAAATGGTGAACCTCATCATGGCCCAGCGCGCCTACGAAATTAACTCCAAGGCCATTCAAGCGGCCGACGAGATGATGCAGCAGAGCAACAACCTCCGCCGCTAATACTAATCGATGAAATCCTTCGCTCTCATCCTGCGGTTGTTGGTGGTGGCTTTGCTCGGCCCCGCCACTGCGGACCTCTCCGCACAAACCGCGCCCGCCAAACTCGCCGCCAAACCGGCCGATTCCGCCGCACCGACGCGGATGGTCGAGAGCGACGAATTGCTCGAGTTGCTCACCGCCAAGCTCGTTCCCACGCGCAAAAATGACGAGAGCGATCTGCTGCTCGAGTTCGCCCGCGAGTGGAAACCCGTTTCCGCGACCGAAGGTGAATTGAGCGTGAAGCTTCTCGAGCAGCCGACCTCCGGGCCGAATGCCTACTTCCTCGTCCGCTTCGAGTTGCTCGCCGACAAAAAGAAAGTCGGCACGTGGACCGTTTTCCTCAAAGGCAAAATGATGCGCACGGTGTGGGTCACCCGCTCGGCGGCGCAGCGCGGCGAGGATCTCGGCAAGCTCGACCTCGCGCAGGAACGCCGCGACGTGATGAATTTGCAGGGCGGTTTCTGGACCGGCCCCGGCACTGGTCCGGCTCAAAGCCTCACGCAAAATCTCTCCGCCGGCGCGATTCTCTTCGCGCGCCACACCCAACTCATGCCGGTCATCCGCCGCGGTGAACTGGTGGACGCCATCATCTCGGACAAGGCTCTGCTCGTTCGCCTCAAAGTCGAGGTGCTGGAAGACGGTGCGCCGGGTCAATTGGTTCGCATCCGAAACAACACCACGCGGAAGGAACTCCGCGGGAAAGTCATTAATGAAAGCACCATTCAAGTGGTTCTCTAAACCGGTCGCCGCGCTCACGCTCCTCTGTTTCGTGGCCGATGTCGGCCGCGCTGATTCGCTTTGGAGCGACGCCGTGAATCCGACTCAGTTCGGCGACAAGAAGGCGCTGGGCGTGGGCGACATCATCAATGTCATCGTGCAGGAGACCAACTCGAATCAGAAGGAGCAGAGCACCAAGACCGCCAAGGATTCCTCGGCCGACGTGGGGATGTCCAAGTTTCTTTTTCAGCCTGCGAACAGCACGATTCCGCTGACGAGTTTGCTGACGCGCGGAGGCGAGTTCCCGTCTCTGAAATTCGGCGCGACCACTGATTTCGATGGCGGCGGCAGCATCAAGAACAGCGACAATATCACCACCCGCTTCGGCGCGCGCGTGGTCGAAGTGCTGCCCAATCGCAACCTCGTGGTCGAGGCGATGCGCCAGACTGGTTACGGCCGTGAGAATCAAACCATCATCCTCCGCGGCGTGGTGCGGGGCGACGACATCAGCAGCAGAAACGAAGTGTACAGCTACCAACTCGCCGACTTGAGCCTGCGCTTTCACACCGCCGGCACTCTGAGCGATTCGCAAAAGAAAGGCTGGTTCACCCAGTTCTTCGATAAAATCAACCCGTTCTGATATGACTCGCCTACTCCAACTCTCTCTCGCGTCGCTGCTGCTGGCCGGCGCCGCCGCCGCCCAAACCGCCGGCGTGCGGATCAAGGATCTCACCTTCATCCACGGCGCGCGGGACAACCAGCTCGTCGGTTACGGACTCGTCATCGGCCTCAACGGCGAGGGCGACAAGGATAATTCCTATTCCAAGCAGACCATCGCCAACATGCTTCAACGCTACGGTGTGAAGGTGGATCCGACCACGGTCTCCTCCAAGAACGTCGCCACCGTGATCGTCACCGCCGACATCCCGCCCTTCATGAAAGACGGCGCGCGCATCGACGTGACCGTCTCCTCGCTCGGCGATGCCAAGGCGCTTCAGGGCGGCATCCTCATCCAGACGCCACTGCTCGGCGCCGACAACAAAGTGTACGCCGTGGCACAGGGCGCCGTGAGCACCGGCGGTTTCAGCGCGGGGGGCGGCGGGGCTTCCGCGACCAAGAACCATCCCACCACCGGCCAGATTGCCAACGGCGCGCTGGTGGAGAAGATGATTCCCGTCACGCTCGTGCGCGACAACTTCGTGGATGTGAACCTGCGCGAGCCGGATTTCACGGTCTCCGCGCGGATGTCCGAGGCGGTGAACAAGAAGTTCCCTGGCTCCGCCCAGTCGGTGGATGGCAACACCGTGCGCGTCGCCGTGCCGTCGGTTTACCAAGCCTCGCCGATCAGTTTCATCGCCCAGATCCAGGCCATCGAGGTCGTGCCCGATTCTGTCGCGCGCATCATCATCAATGAGCGCACCGGTACCATCGTCGCCACTGCGCGCGTGCGCATCAACAGTTGCGCCGTCTCCCACGGCAACATCATCGTGACCATCGCCGAGACGCCCGAGACCAGCCAGCCGCTGCCCCTCTCACAGGCCGGCACCACCACCACCAACCCGCGCACGAACGTGAATGTGGAGGAGAAGAAAGGGTCGCTCGTCACCTTCCCCGAGATGCCCACGGTGGAGAAAGTCGCGCAATCACTCAACGCCCTCGGCGTCACGCCGCGCGACATGATGTCGATCTTTCTGGCGATGAAACAGGCCGGCGCGTTGCAGGCCGAATTGATCCTGCGCTGATATGCTTTCCCCCACCAACACCGTCGCCCTCTCGTTCCGCGAGGCCGAGCAACTCGCGCCCGAGAAGCTCGCGGGCAACCCGCACGTTTCCGAGGCAGACAAGATCTCCATCGCGAGCAAGCATTTCGAGGCCATCCTCGTCCGCCAGTTCCTCACCGAGGCGCAGAAACCGCTGCTCGCGCCCAAAGGCCAGATGAGCGGCGCCACCAGCGAGATTTATCGCGACATGATGACCGATACGCTCGCCAACCAGATTTCCAAGTCGGGCACGCTCGGGCTTG
The DNA here is from genome assembly GCA_009691645.1 of Pedosphaera sp. Taxonomy (GTDB): domain Bacteria; phylum Verrucomicrobiota; class Verrucomicrobiia; order Limisphaerales; family SIAT01; genus SIAT01. Next base: position 7,951 of record SIAT01000017.1, read on the forward strand.
CCCGGCAATTCCAGGCGCAATTCACCCCGCACGCGAAAGACGCCGCGGCCGGCGCCAAACCCGCCACGCAACCGCAATGAAACCGCACGTCGGCCATCTCATCGAATGCCTGCGGGAGGAACTCACGCAGTACGGCGAGCTTCTCGCGCTGATGCAGGAACAGCAGAATCTCATCATCCGCCGCGATGCCGAGACGCTTCAGCAGAACCTCGCCGCGGTGGAGCAACAGGTGGCCGGCGTTACTCTCGCGCGCCAAGCTCGCGAGCAGGCTCGCAAGGCTATCATCGTCGCCCTCGGTGCCGCGCCGGACATCACCTTTCGCCAGATGACCGCGCAACTCCCGGCTGAGTACCAGCCGTTGCTCGAGGCGTTGGTCGTGGAGATCAATCAAATCCTGCTGCGCGTGCAGCAGTGGCTCCGGCAGAACCATCTCCTACTCAGCCGCTCGCTCGATCTGATGCAGCGGATGATTCAGAGCTTGTTCCCCGCTGCCCGCAGTGGGCGCACCTACGGCCGTCGCGGCTTCGTCGCACCCGTCGCGCCGCCGCCAAGTTCTTTATACGAGGGAATCGTCTAGTCTGGAGAAATTATGCTCGGCCTATTTGGAACATTAGAAATGGCGCGCCAGTCGCTGCAGGTAGCGCAGCATGGCGTGCAATTGGCCGGCCATAACCTGGCGAACGCCGCCAACCCTGCTTACGCCCGCCAGCGTCTCCAGATCGAGACGGCTGAAACCATCCCCAGCCCCATCGGTGCAGAGGGCACAGGCGCGCAAGTCACCGGCTACCATCAGATCCGTGATCAGATCGTCGATCGGTCCATCATCTTCGAATCCAGCATCTCCAGTTATCTCCAGGAAAAGGAACGTTCTTTGACGCAGATGGAGACCTATCTGGGTCAAACCATCGACCGCCAATCTTCCGCCAACAGCTCCGGTACCGTCGGCTCATCGACCGGCGGCCAGTACGGATTAGCGGAGGGGATGGCCGAATTCTTCAACACGTTCCAGTCCCTCAGTGTCTCTCCCTCCTCCACAGCCGACCGACAGGTCGCCATGCTGAAAGCGCGGCAGTTGGCCGATAAATTCAAGGACCTCGACTCGCGCCTTCTCACACTCAAAAGCCGCTTGAACGAAGAGGTCTCGGCGCAGGCTGAAGAAGTCAACAAACTGCTGGCGCAGATAGCCGAGTTGAGCAACGACATCAAGCAAAGCGAAATCGGCAATGCCCGTGCGAACGAAGTGCGCGATCGCCGCCAGGAGAAACTCGAAGCACTCGCCAAGCTCACCGATATTCAAGTGACCGATACGGAGACGTTCAACGTGAGCGTCAACGGTGTCACGTTCGTCCACGCCAGCGTGCTCATCGACAGCTTCAAAGCCGTGGCCGATGGCAATGGCAGCTATCAGTTGACCTCCGCCATCACAGGCGGCGTTATCGGTATCAACAGCGGCAAGCTGAAGGGAATTTTGGCCACGCGCGATACCTCAATCACATCGCTCCGGAGCAAAATCAGCCTGCTGGCTCAGCATCTCATCACGGAAGTGAACGCGCGGCACAGTGCGGGAAAAGCATTGGACGGGAGCACTGGCCGCGCTTTCTTCACCGGCACCGACGGATCCAATATCTCCGTGAACACGGCTTTGGAAGATGACCCGCGACTCATTCAAGTGAGCGGCAATGGTGATGCGGGCGATAATACAGTGGCCTTGAATTTGGCGCGATTGGCCGGCGAACCCCTCGCTGCCCTCGGTAACCGCACATTCTCCGACCACTATAACGTGACGGTGACCTCTTTCGGCCAGGAACTTTCAGACGTGAAGACCCGCATCGGCGATCAAGCGGTGCTCGACCAGATGCTCACATCACAACGCGAATCCGTCAGCGGCGTGTCTGTAGATGATGAGATGACTCACCTGATTACGTTCCAGCGCGCCTACCAAGCCTCTTCCAGGCTCATCGGGGTTTTGGATGAATTGCTCCTCGACACGATCCAGATGGGTGCCCGTTAAACGCACCTTGAACACTGAATGATTGCCAATGTTTAACCGAAACTTGCGAGAGAAACTATGCGTGTAACACAGAATGCCTTCCCGAATCAGCTCAAGTATCAACTCGGCGAGCTGACCTCGAAGCAGGCGCTCCTGCAGCGGCAAGCCGCCACAGGCCAGCGCATCGAGAAGCCCAGCGACAATCCGCTCTCCATGCGCAAGACGCTCGACTGGCAGAACGAGCTCAAGAGTTTATCTCAATACCAAGAGAACTCGTATCGCCTGCGGGAGGCCCTCGACGCCAGCTACAGCACCATCTCGCAAATGAAGAAGGTGTCGGATCGCGTGAGCGAAATCGCCATCTTGGCGGATGGCTCCAAGGGGCCAGCAGCACTCGGCGCCTATGCCTCCGAAGTCAACCAGATGCTAGAACACGCGGTGCAACTGGCGAATACCAAACACTCCTCGGGCTACCTCTTTGGCGGCACTAAAAGCGCCCAGCCTCCAGTGGCGACCACGCGGGATGGCGCCGGGAAAATCACCAGCATGGCTTATCAGGGGACATCCTCTGTTCCGCAATACGACGTCGCACAGGGAACTTCCCTCTCCATCCATTTCCCCGGCGGCAACTCCACTGGTTCCGGCAACATCGGCATCCTGCAGGATAGCCGGTACGGTTCGGACTTCATCACCCACCTCATCCAGCTTCGCGACAGTCTGGATACGGCCACTGCCTCTACGGGCACCACCACTGGTGCCGCCGCGCTCGCGACCATCAAGGACACGATCCAAAGCAAGCTGGAGAAAGACGAGAGCGCGTTCATCGACATCTTCAGCATCGTCGGCGCCGTGCAATCTCGGCTGGAATCCGCCACGAAGGTCGCTCAACTGCGAGCGCAGGCGATCGACCCTCTCATCTCGCGCGAAGCCGATGCCGATCTCGCCGAAACGCTGGTGCGCCTGAACGAAATCCAGAACGCCTACAGTGCCGCGCTCAAGTCTGGTAGCAGCATCTTGAACACGTCGTTGCTGGATTACCTCCGTTGAGCCATACTATGCTTATGATTTTTCGCTCACATCACCTGCGCACGCTCAGCCTGCTCGCCACCTGCCTCGGCGTCAGCGCGCTGCTAGCGGCCGAGCCTGTTGGTTACCTCACCAAAGGCCGCGGCTACGGGCTCCGGTTCGCTTCGCCCGCCAAGGTGCCCATCGCCCCCCTGCCCTCGCTCCCCATCAGCTACGATCCGCAGCCGCAGTTCGCCCCTGTGCCCATACAGCCCATTGTCGAAGCGACGGCGTCTCAGTCGGTCATCGTGGTGACCACCGCGTTCCCGCCTTCCAACACGCTTTCCGGAAACGATCTCGTCCGCCAACTGCTCTCGCAACAGCCGCTCGTGGTCGGGCCGGGCACCGGCTCGATGATAAAGTTCTTCCAGAGCGGTACGAACCAGATCGGCATCACGATAGACCCCACGCCGCTCTTCCAGCCGCCGGCCACGCTCGGCCGGCCCAGCTCGGCTACCTACCAGCAGAAATAGCCGGATGAACCGCTTCCGCCACAACCTCACTTTGCTCTCCGTGTTCGCGGCGGCCGTCCTCGTGGCGCACGCCGACGAGAAGCCCGCGCCAAAACTGCCGGAAGAAACGAAGCCCTCAGCCAAGCCGGCGGGGAGTGTCGTGGATCAGCTCAAACGCGGCACGCCGAGCGAAGACCTAACCATCGGCCGTCTGCCGAATGACTCGATCGAATTCAAGGAGCATACCGCTTACCTCAAACAACAGGACGAGCTGAGCCGGAAAAAGCTCGAGCAGATCCCCGCATTGCGCGGTGCCACGAACCAATCCACCACCAACCGCTGGATCGAAGTGGACCGTATCGTGCGCGAAGTGCTGAACTCCGACGCGACCAGAGACGTGAAGCTCGATGCCAAGCGCCTCGCCCTCGTGGAGTTGGCGCTCCTCGCCGAACGCGACCAGAAATACGAGATCGCCCAGCAACTTCTCGCCGAGTACATCGAGCGTTTTCCCCTGGATGTCGTCGTGCCCGAAATCCTGCTCCGGCAGGGTTTGCTCTTCCGCAAGATGGGCCAGCGCGCCATGGCCATCTCCAAATATTACTCGGTGATGACCGCCTCTATCCGACTGCGCGGCGACAACCTCGCCCGCTACGAACGCATCGTCATCACCGCGCAAGCCGAGATCGCCGACACTCATCTTGAAGATGGCGACTTCAAAGAAGCCGCCAATCTCTACGAGCGGTTGCTCAAGAACCGAAACGAGGAGATGAGCGAAATGATCCTCCGGCTCAAGCTCATCCGCGCCCACGCTGCGGCGGCGGCGCAGATTTCCGCTCAAATCGAACCGGCCATCACCCTCGCGGTGAAACCGGACGCCACGCCGACACAGAAGTCCGCCCCGGACGACCTGCGCAAAGAACTGACCGAGGTCAACATGGCCACCATCGATCAGTGCAACGAATTTCTACGGAAACCGCAGGGGGCCGAGCACGACGTCCAGTTCGAGGTGCGCCATCACCTCGCGAAAGCCAGTCACGGGGCCGGCCGGCAGGAGGATGCGCTGCACCAGTTCAAGATCGTGCAGGACACTTTCGCTGCGGGCGATGCCGCGCAGCAGGCGCGCTGGAGTCTCTGGCTGTTCCGCTCGATGAACGAGTTCGCCAACCAAAGCTTTCAAGCCGCCGACTTCGCCGCCGCCGCCGATGCGTACCGTTGGTTGCTCGCGCGCGATCGCACCATCGAAAGTCAGGTTCAGATTCTCAACCAGATTGGCCTCTGCCACGAACGTCTGCGCGAGGAGGACAAAGCCGTGCGCGCCTACACCGACCTCATCACCGCCGCGCAGGATCGTCCCGAGGAGATCGGTAAATCAACGCAGCGCCTCGCGCTCCAGACCATCGTCGGCATGGCACGTGTGCGAAATGAAATCTTGTCATTCAAACGGAGTGTGGAAGAATCTGGCTTGAACAAGCGGCCCGAAAAGGAGAATTAGATTGCCACACACCGCCAATGAGCCTTCCGGAACGAGATGATTCGCTCCAGTCGCTGGCCGGTGAATTACAGCAGCACCTGAAGCTCTGCGAGGAGATTCACGCCCTCGTCCGCACGGAGAACCAGCAGCTCAAATCCGCCGCGCCCGAAGATCTGCAGGCCGGCGCCCAGTCACGCAAAAGCTTCCTCAATCGCCTCACCGGCGCCCAGCGGCAAATCGCCGATCACAAGGCCGCGTGGCTCCGCCTGCCCGCCGGCGAACGCGCCCAGCATCCCGAGATCGCCGCGCTCATCCGCCAGAATCTCGATCTGATCATGAAGATTGTGCTGCTCGATCGCGAGAACGAGCAGCTCCTGCTCCGGCACCGGCTCGTGCCGCCGAGCAAACTGCCGCCGGCGCACCGACAGAACCCCAATTACGTGGCTAAGTTGTATCGGAACACCGGCAGTTCCTAAGCCATGCCCATCGAGAACGTCATTCTGGTCGCTGCCGAGGATTTCCTGCGACGCGCCGTCGCGCAATTCCTCCGGCAGAAGCGCATCGAGGTGGCGGCCGTCGGCACCATTCAGGAAGCCCACGATTACCTCGGCAAAGGCAACTTCGACGTGATGCTGCTCGACGAGCAGTTGCCCGACGGCTCCGGCTCGGAGTTTCTCCGTGAGGTCAACATGCGGCCGAACAAGCCGCTCGTCGTCTTCATGGGCGGCGCGGGGTCGGTGGATCTCGTGGCCGATTGCATGCGCCACGGCGCTTTCGATTATCTGCTCAAGCCCTTCTCCAACGAGCAGGTCGAGATCGTCATCAAGAAGGCCGAGCAGTTCGCGCAGGTCCTCACCGTCAACCAATTCCTCACCACGCATGAAGCGGAGGATTCGGAGAACGAGATGATCGGTCAGTGCGCCGCTACCGAGCGACTGCGCACACTCATTCGCCGCGTCGCGCAGACGCAGGCCACCGTGCTCATTCAGGGCGAGAACGGCACCGGCAAAGAGCTGGTGGCCCGTGCGCTGCACCGCTTGAGCCCGCGGCGCGACGGCCCGTTCATCAAGCTCAACTGCGCCGCGTTGCCCGAGAATCTGGTGGAGAGCGAACTGTTCGGCCACGAAAAAGGCTCCTTCACCGGCGCGATTAACAAGCGCGAAGGCCGCTTCGAACTGGCCCACACCGGCTCCATCCTGCTCGACGAAATCAGCGAGGTGTCCCTCCAGCTTCAAGCCAAGCTGCTCCGCGTGCTGCAGGAGCGCGAGTTCGAGCGTGTCGGTGGAACCCGCCCCGTGAAGGTGGATGTGCGCGTCATCGCCACCACCAACCGCCACCTCGAGCAGAGCGTCGCCAAGAACGAGTTCCGGCAGGACCTTTACTTCCGCCTCAACGTCGTGCCCATCCACGTGCCGCCCCTGCGCGAGCGACGCGACGACATCCTGATTCTCGCCCACAAGTTCACCGAACGCTTCATCCGCAAACACGGCGTCCGCGTGAAGGGCCTCGACCGCGACGCCGAGCAGGCGCTCCTCGCCCATCCGTGGCCCGGCAACATCCGCGAACTGCAGAATGTGATCGAACGCGCCGTCATTCTCTGCGACGAAAACAACCCGATCACTCCCGACCTTCTCGGCCTCACCGCGCCGCACGCCCCGTCCGAAAAAACCTTCGCGCCAGTCGTGATTGAAGCAAAGAAAGAACCCGCTGCCATTGCTTCCTCGCCCGAAGCCCCGGCCCACGACGGCAATGGCAAAGTCGACGCCCCCAACGAGACGCTCGCCGATGTCGAGCGGCGGCACATCCTGAACGTCCTCCGGCATTGCGCCAACAACCGCACGCAGGCGGCGAAGGTTCTCGACGTCAACATCCGCACCCTCCGCAACAAGCTCAACGAGTACAAGGTCGAGGAGAGCGCGGATTAACTAAACCGGAGTCCTCAACCAAGACTGCAGAGATGGCATGGCAACCTCTCCCGATTCCAGCGAGAGTGTCGAGGTTCTCGTGGCTTCTGCGCACTCGGCGTTGAACGCCGGGGATGTGCAGAAAGCGCGTCAGCATTTCCGTGACGCGCTGGAAAAGGATCCTTCCCATCCGCAGGCCAATTACTGGCTCGGAGTCATCCATCTGCAAACCGGCCGTGTAGAAGAGGCATTGCCGCTGCTCAAGATCGCCGTCGCACGCAACCCCAGCCTGCCCGATGCGCGCGTGGATTTGGGCCTGGCCCATCATCTCCTCGGCCACGCCGATAAAGCGCAAGCCTGTTTCAAAACCGTCGCCGATACCGCGCCGGATTACATCGAGACCCAACGGCAAAGTGCCATCGCTCTGGAACAGGAAGGCGACCTGCCCGCGGCCGCCGAAGCCTGCCGGCGCGCGCTGCTGATTTCTCCACGCGACGCGATGTTGTGGCGACATCTGGCGATGCTCAACGACCATCTGGGCCATTTCGACAGTGCCTTGCTCGCCCGCCGCGCGCTGGTGGATTTGGAGGCAGACAACGCCATCTATCGCTGCGAGCTCGGGCAGGCGCTGCTCTATGCCAGCCGGCCGGAGGATGCCTTGATTGAATTGCAGAAAACCATCGAGCTCGCCCCCGCGCTGCTTGTCGCGCACGGCAATCTCGGCTTGGCGTTTTATCGGCTCAAACGTTTTCCCGAAGCCCACGCGGCACTCGGCCGCGCCGCCGCCATCGCGCCGCACAATGCCGAGGTGCAGAAGGCCATCGGCGATATCTATCAGGCTGAAGGCCGGCTCGATGAGGCCATCGGCGCCTGGCTCCACGCCGTGGAATTGAAAGCCGATTACGTGGACGCATGGCGAAATCTCGGGCTGGCTTTCGAGCACAAGAATCGTCTCGCCGAGGCCATCAGTTGCCATCAGAAGACTGTGTCATTGCAGCCCGACAATCATCGGAATCATCGTTGCCTTGCCATCGCGCAGATGGATGCCGGCCAGCTCGAAGCCTCGCAGGCCAGCATTGCCCGCGCCCTCCACGCAGACCCCGCGGATCCGGAAAGCCGCTGGCACCAGTTTTCTCTCCGCGCGTTCCGTGGCGAATTTCCCGCAGCGTGGGCCGATTACGAATGCCGCGCTGAGCAGCCTCATCGTATCGGCCCTGGACACGTTTTCACCGAACCACTTTGGGAAGGCCAGCCGCTTGCCGGCCGCACTCTTCTGCTTCATTGCGAGCAGGGCTTGGGCGACACGTTACTCGCCGCGCGTTACCTGCCGCACTTGGCGAGCTACGGCGGCCGCGTCCTCCTCTGGTGCCCCGCGCAACTCGTGGATCTGCTGCAAAGGATCTCCGGTCCGGTGGAAGTTTTCTCGCAGCGCCCCACGCAATCCACCTGCGATTTCCATCTGCCGTTGATGAGCCTGCCGGGCATCTTCCAGACCACACTCGAAACCATCCCGCGCGAAACGCCCTACCTCTCCGTGCCGCCGCAGTCCCATTTCCCTTTGCCCGTGCCCGCCGGCACACGGCTCCGGGTCGGGCTGGTCTGGACCGGTTCGCGCTGCCAGCCGATCGAGCGGCGGCCCATTCCTTTGATCGAGTTACAACCGATCTTCGACTTGCCCGGCATCTCCTACTACAGCCTGCAGGTCGGCACGGGCGAACAGGATTTGGTCCAGTGCGGCTTCGGCTGGCACATCGTGAACCTCGCGCCGGAACTCACGGATTTCGGCCGCACCGCCGCCGCTCTTTCGCAGCTCGATCTGCTCATCACCATCGACACTTCCGTGGCGCACCTCGCCGGCGCTCTCGGCAAGCCGACCTGGCTGCTCCTCTCCTTCGCGCCCGATTGGCGCTGGCTGCGTGAGCGCGATGACAGCCCGTGGTATCCCACGATGCGCCTCTTCCGCCAGCCGCTCGCGGGCAGTTGGGCGACGGTGGTGGAGCAGGTTCACGCCGAGCTGCGACATCTGTTGGCGCGCCTCTGAAATTTCCACCGTCCTCTTTTCCGCCACGAAGCTTCACCCGACGGCGTTCCCTTTTGGAAAATCTGGAAAAGAAGAAGGGCGGCACCGAAAGGTGCCGCCCTGTGTTTCGCAGGAGGCGCGGAGCGCGCCTTCTTTTCCGCGTGTTATTCTTAGCTGATCAGCTTGAGCGCATTCTGGGGTATGACGTTCGCTTGCGCGAGCATCGCCGTGCCGCTCTGCACCAGGATCTGCTGCTTGGCGTAGTTGGTGGATTCCGCGGCCACATCCACGTCCTCGATGCGGCTGTTGGCGGCGGCGAGGTTCTCGTTGTAGATGGCCATCTGGCTATCCACGCTGTTGAGGCGCGAGATGTTCGCACCCACAAACGCGCGGTTAC
>SIAT01000018.1 GCA_009691645.1 Pedosphaera sp.
GGCGGTGTTGATCGAGCTGATCACATCCTTCACCGTGGACGTGGATGTGTAGGAGATGGTGACACCGTTGACCTTGAAGCTGCCGGCGCTGACCGGCGCGCCCCCGGTGAAATTCGCCGTGGCGAGTGTGTTGCTGAAAGACAGGCCGCCGAGGTTACTCGCGCTGGAGATAGTCCCGGTGCCATTGTTTGTGAGGCGCATCGCGGCGAGGAAATTGGTCGAATCCGTGCTGCTGCCCAGCACGATGGGCGAGCCACTCGTCAGAGTGAGCCTGTCGCTGGAGAAGCTGGCGGTGACACCAATGCCGGAGGTCGCATTGATGCGGCTGATCATGGCATTGAGAGAGTCCACCGTCGGGTCAATCACCACCTGTTTTCCGTTGATGGTGAAAGTGCCGGCGGTCGGGGCGATGCTGGCGCCGCTGTTATTCAGGATCGAAGCCGACTCCACCGCTGCGCCTGTATCCGCGGCACCGAGTTGGGAAGCGGCGGAGGCCAGTTGATAGATGGAGAATTGATAATTGCCATTGGCGGTGCCTGCGGCAGCAGATGCCGTTGTGGTCGAATCGCTGGAGCGAGCCATGCGACTTTCGTACAGCGCGTTTTCCGACAAGGCTTTGGCGCGGTCTTTCAGCGTGACCAACTGGCCGTTCAGCGTGTTGAGCAGGTCGTTGCGTTTATTGAGGTTCGTTTGCTCGGTACGAAGACGGGCCTGCGGCGCCCGTTCGATATCGGTGAGTTGGTCCACCACGGTTTTCCAATCAAACCCCGAGGCCAGTCCTGACAAACTCAAATCCATACGCTTTTAATTTATCGGCAAATAGCGGCTCAAATTCAGTTCACGACCTGTTTTCACAACAAGCCGGTTCATTCTCAGCAGAATGAGTGCCAACCTGATGAAGGGCGGAGGGGGGGAAGTCGACGAAAGCGGATCAATAGACGCAGTCCATCGCGATCGTCTCACCGCACGCGCAGGTGACTTTGATGCGGGTGACCTGGTCTCCGTCTTTTTCGAGGGCGACGGTGGGCGTGTGCGTGGGGGCATCGGCCGTGCCGCCTTCCTGAACTTTGAGGACGGGCAATTCCATGCGGCGCGGCGTCTGTTGCACGGCTCCGCGGATGGCGGCGATGGATTTGTTCAAATCCTCATCGGCGAGGTTGACGCCCGGCAGTCCGCCGAGGATGGCGCGCAGTTTGATGCTGAGATCATCCGGCTCCACTGCCGGCGTCGGCGTGGCGGCGGATGGAAAAGGGGTGTGCTCGAAACGCCCAGTGGTCGGTCGGGCGGCCGATGGGATGATCGGGAAGGGAAGAAAAGAGCCGGCCATGATGTGGATTACTTGTTTTGGCCCGCGCGGACTTTGATGGAGACGCGGCGGTTGCCCGCATCAGTCGGGCTGAGTTTCTTGAGGGTCATCGTGCCAGCGTAGCCGGCGACTTTGCGGAATTGAGGTTCGCGCACCCCTTCCTCGCGCAGCAGGCGGCGGGTCGATGAGGCGCGGTCCACCGACATCTCCCACGCCGTGTAATCGGCTTTGGGCGACTGATAGTTTTTCTCGGTGTGCCCTTCCAGCTCCAGTTCGGTCGAGGGATAACGGGCGAGTTCCCACGCGACGGTTTTGAAGACGAACTTGCCGTACGCGGTCAACTCGGAAGCATCCTTCTCGAAGAGCGGGTGGGCGGGGTTATCGAAGAAATCGATGAGCATTCCCTCGGAGCTGAGCGCGATCTCCACCGTCTTCATATCGCGAAACTCCGGATTCTGGATGAAGGCGCGGACCAACTCGTCGCGGATGCGTTGGATGAGCTGGGTGTCCATCGGGACAGCCGAGGCGTTGTCGAAAAGTGATTTCCGGGTCTTGATGAGATCGGATTGGCCGGACTGATCGCCCTCCAAGATGATGGCGCCCCTTTTCAGGAGGCCGGGGGACTCCTTTGTCTGAATCAGGTAACGACTTTTGAAGTACGCCTCGACTTCGCCTTTGATCTTCTCGTCCTGGCTCAGAATCCAGAGCACCATAAATAGAGCCATCATCGCGGTCACGAAATCCGCGTAGGCTACTTTCCATGCACCACCGCCGCCTGCCATAAATCAGTCCTCCGTGTGGGTTGGGGTTTACTTCGTTTACTTGAGCGTCTTGAGCATCGTCTCGAGCTCGCCCGAGGTGGGGCGCACGTCTTCTTCCAGCGTGCGGCGGCCGACTTCGGCGGCGACCAGCGGCGGGAGGCCGTTGGCAAAGGAGACGACAGCGGCTTTGATGCACTCGAGATAAGCCATTTCGGCGTGACCGTTGAATTCGATGTTCGTCGCTATCGGCCCGAGAACGGCGTACGAAGCGAAAATTCCGAGGAAGGTGCCGGTGAGCGCCGAGGCGATACCGCCGCCGACCTCGGTGACGGGGCCGCCAATCTTGCCCATCACCAGCACGATGCCGAGCACCGCGGCCACGATGCCGAAGGCGGGCATCGAGTCACCCAGCTTGTTGATCACCACCACGGGGGCGTGGTGTTCGCCGTGCATCGTACGGAGCGAGCTCGCCATGAGCGGCTCAAGCTGGTCGGGCTTGATACGGCCGTCCACGATCGGCTTGAGGCCGTCGCAGAGAAATTCCACCGCGTGATGGTTGGCGTGGAACTTGGGATATTTCTTGAAGAGGCTGCTGCCATGCGGATTCATCACGTGCTCTTCCAAAGCGATCATGCCGCCACGGCGACCGAGGACGAACAGTTCGTAGAGGCATTTGAAAAGCTCTTCGTAATCGGCCTTCTTGAACGGCGCGCCTTTTAGCGTGCCGAGCGAGTGGTGGATGATCGCCTTGAGCACTTTTGGGGGTGACATGATGAGGATGGTGCCGATGGCGAGGCCGACCAGCGGCACGATTTCGCCGATGTGGAAGAGCTCGCCCAGCCTCCCGCCGCCGTGCGTGAAGCCCCAGATAACGCAACCGGTCAAAATGACTAATCCAGCGATGACTAACATAAATTAAGCTCCGTTTGGGTTCGCTATACTTTCTCTTTCCGTTGCAAATAGGCCCGCAGCGAGATGATCGCCTCGGTGTGGATCTGGCAGACGCGCGACTCGCTCACCTTGAGCAGCGCGGCGATATCCTTCAGCCGCAGTTCCTCGTAATAGAACAGAGTGAGAACCTTTTTGTGGTTCGCCGGCATCTGCATCAATCGATCGCGGATAAGCGCCTGCAAATCGTGCGCGGCGGCACGGTCGTCGGGGCCGATCTGCGTGATGTCCTGCAACTGCTGCCCGCCGGGAAAGTCATCATCCTCGTCCATCGGCTGGTCGATCGGCACGAAGACCACCGGGCGCAACTCCTCGAGCAACGCGTGGTATTCATCGAGGCTCACGCCGAGCTTCTCGGAAATCTCCTCCTCGGTGGGCTGGCGTTTGACCTCCTCGCTGAGCGCCTGAATGGTCCGCTCGAGCTCCTTGCGTTTGGAGATGACCGAGCGGGTGAGCGGCTGCGTGCGGCGCAGTTCGTCGAGAATCGAGCCGCGGATGCGGATGCGGCAATAGGCTTCGAAAGCGACGCCGAGTGCGGGGTTGAAAGCGCGCGAGGCCTGAATCACCGCCATCGAGGCGATGCTCTTGAGATCCTCGATATCCACGGCTGACCGGACGATGGGCGCGAAGCGGTGGACCATCTGCGCGATGATCGTCGCGTAATTTTCCAACAACTCCTCCTCGCTGATCTCCAGCGGGGAAGCCTTCTGATAGGTGGAGTACACCTTCGAGGAAAGGCCGACGGACACGCCACCATCGGCGCTGGCCGGATCCAAGTTGTGCTGCTTCGGGCTCATTTAATTTATTTCGTTTCCGGCGCTTTCGGCGCGGCGGCGGCCTCTTGCGCGGCCTTCACGGCGGCCTCTTGCGCTTGCTCCATCTGCGCTTCCTGCAGGCTGCTCGTCCAGAGTTTCAGCCACCAATGGCTGAGCGTTCCAAACACCACCGCCGCCAGCGCGGCGTGGATGAGGCTCTGGTTCGGAGCCTTCTCCAGCATCAGGCTCATGGCCAAAATCAGCACGAACCCTGCCGCACCTGCAATCACGACTGCAAATCGCATATCCGCTGTTCCGTCAGTTAACCATCATCCCGCTCAATCCGCCACCTGCACCAAGCTCACCGAGGCACGCGCACGCGCGAGCATCGTGGCCGCCGGCAATACGTCGAGCGCGGCGGGCTTGGCATCGGCATTCAGACTGAGGCCGGGGACATTCTGCAAAAGGGTGACCAAATATTCAGACTTCATCACGTGGCGCGCGGTGGTCTGCGCGAGAGCCGACTTGGCCGACATGTCTGCGCCGGAAAAATGGAAGGCGATGGCCAAGCCGTGCTCGTTCATCAATGCGGCTCCTTGGTACGCGTCCGGCACGGCGTGGTCGAGTGTGAAGTAGCGCGGGTCGGATTGCGGCCCGAGCAGGGCGATCAATTTGTTGGCCGTGGAAGCGAGCGCGAGGGCACCATTGGCGTAATGCTGGCCGAGCAGATGTGCGGGCGTGGCGTTTTTGCTCTCGCGACTGTGGGCGAGCGGCAACGGCTGGAAAGCCCCCTCCACCTTTAGCAGCGCGTAGGGATTTGAGGTGTCCTTGAGCAACTCGGGCTTCACCACGCTGGCCTTGAACTGACCGGCCTCGGTCACCACGCGGAACTGTTTGCCAGAAGCCACGGCCTGCCGGCTGGTGATGAGGAAGCCATCCGCGGAAATGAAGAAACCGCTGACCTCACGTGTCACGACGAAGTTCTTCGCCAGCTCGGCCGCGAAGGGCTGCGGACTGTCCCACTGTTTGACGATTGGTTTCGGAGTGAAGTTGGTGAGAAGTTGCTCGCCTTTGACGATAGTCTCCTTGCCCTTCGCGTCGAACCGGAGCGATCTCGCGAGCAAATCACGGCTCGTGATGGCTTCCTTGAGACCCTGGCGCGCGGCCAATTCCCACCACTTGTACGTTTCGGCGAGATTCTCGATAACACCGCGACCCTCGTAATAGCAGAGACCGAGATTGTACTGCGACGGCGCGTGACCGAACTCGGCGGCTTCCTGATAAAGCTTCACGGCCGCACCCCAATCGCGCGCGCCACCGAGACCTTGTTCACGGAGAATGGCTGTATTGTAAAGAGCATCCGTGTAGCCGAGCAATGCGGCCTTTTGATACCACTCCATCGCCTTGTTCGCGTCGGCTGAGCCGCCGAGACCTTCCTGATGCTGGAACCCGAGCGCATGCATCGCCGGCGCGTAACGGTGTTCGGCGGCCTTCGTGAACCACTCGCGCGCGGCGGCGTGGTTGGATGGGGCGAAGATGCCGGAACTTTCCATCAACCCGAGACTGTAATAAGCCTGTACCACGCCTTGCTCGGCCGCTTTCTGCAGAAATTGCCGCGCGAGCTTCGGGTCGGGCACTGTGCCGGAACCGGTCTGGTATTTTTTCCCAAGGTAATACTGGGCGTAGGGATGACCTTGCTTGGCGGCCCTGGCATACCATTCGAGGGCTTTGGTCGGATCAGCCGGTCCGGCGAGGCCGTTGTCGTAAAGATAGGCGAGGTTCGCTTGCGAAGGGGCGTGACCTTGTTTGGCCGCCTCCAAGTACCACTTCTCAGCGCGGTCGTGATCGGGCTTGCCGGCGCGGCCTTGCTGATAAGCGAGGCCGAGATTGTACGCGGCCCACGGCTGGCCGGCCACGGCTTTGGCAGAAAGTTCCTTCTCCTGCGTCGCCCAATCCACTTCGATGGGCACAACGCGAGGGGTGACCGCCACAGGTGTGGGGACCGGCAATGGTGCGCGGGACCCTTCGCCATCCGCTCCGGCAAAACCGGCGCAGGACAAGGCGAGGAGCCCGAGTAGTCGTTTCAAATCAAGCAACAGCATTGGGTTTGTGTGTTCGCAACCGCACTGTACAACTCGGTTCCAAGTCACATACGGACATTCGCAAAGCAGTTCTTAAGCCAACCGCTTCCAGTCGTGACGCTCCTATTCAACCTCCTCTCCAAAGCGGGTTTGGGGCCGACCCGTTTCCCGCGGGCGAACCGCGAGGCGGCGGGCACACAATGTGTTTCTAATCGGCCTTCTCGTCAATGGCTGGTGTGCCGGCGCTTTGCGGAGCGCGGCGGTGGGCAGGCAGAGCGTGTTCAAACGGGGGGGGCGGACGTGGTATTTTTTCCCAATCGAGTGACTGATGCTGGGCAGGGGACGCGGGTTTCCTCGGAAACCCTTCAATGGCATAGGTCGTGCTTAGGGCGAGCCGTATGATCGATGGGCTGTTCGCCAGCACAAACTATCAGGGCGTGAAAAAGATGCTCGACGCCACCGTGCTTCGTCACGAGGCCATTTCGAGCAACTTGGCCAATATCGAGACGCCGCATTACAAGCGGATCGATCTCAATCCCAGTTTCGCCTCCGACCTCAGCGGCGCCATCAATTCGCAGAGCCGCAGCGGTGTGGAGAATCTCCGGCCGTCGGTGGGTGTGGATTTCAAGGCTGTGGCCCAGAACGCGGACGGCAACACGGTGCAGCTTGAGGGCGAGATGCTGCACATGCAGGACAACACCCTCGCGCACCAGATGCAGACGCAGTTGATCACCGGCGCTCTGCAGAAACTTCGCTACGCCATCAGCGCGCGCGGCATATGATGAAGCTTCTCACAGGTGTGGACAGCGCAGCTTCCGCCATCCAGGCGGAAAAGACTCGTTTGGATGTCATCGCGCAGAACATCGCCAACGCGAACACCACGCGCGGCTTGGATGGCAAGCCGTACCAGCGCCAGACGGTCCGGTTCGAGACCTTCATGAACCAGCAGTTCGGCGTGCAGAACTCCGACGCTTCGAAGATGGTCCGAGTGGCTGGCATTCAGAAGGACCCCCGGCCTTTCGTGGAGATTTACCAGCCGGGCCATCCCGAAGCCAACCCCGAGGGGATGGTTGCCTATCCGAACGTGAACATTCACGAAGAGATGGCCGATATGATCGCCGCCTCGCGCTCGATGGAAGCCAGCTTGGCCATCATTCGCAACGCGCGCCACATGGCGCTGCAAACTCTCGCTCTCGGCAAACGCTGATTTAATCCATGCTGCCCATCGCGTCCATCGCCAGCCAGTCGTTGCCGCAGTTCGCCGCGCTTCAGATGCGCCCGGACATGCTCGCGCAACAGATGGCGACGCGCGCGCAGAACACCATCTCGCCCGCCGAGATGGGCGGGATCAACAGTGCCGGTGGGGTCGGCTCCGCGCAGGCGGCCACGATTCCCGGCGGTTTCGGCAACGTCCTCGAGCATTTCGTTCATCAGGTGAACGACAAGCAATTGCAGGCCACGCAGTCCGTCACCGGCCTGCTCGCGGGCGAGAATGTGCCGCTCCATCAGGCGATGATCGCGATGGAGGAGGCCAGTGTTTCCTTCCAGCTCATGGTCGAGGTCCGCAACAAGCTGCTGGAGGGCTATCAGGAATTGATGCGGATGCAGGTTTGATTTCACCGAAGTCGTGGCAGGTTGAACGCAAGGGATTAAAATAATGCAGGCGTTGAAAGTAATGCTGGAACAGTTGGCCGGAGTCTGGAAACAGCTCGGGCTGAACCAAAAGATTATCATCGTCGCCTCCGGCCTCGCCGTGGCGATCGCGCTTGGTGCCGTGGTGCTTTTCTCCAGTCGCCCCGATTTCGCTCTGCTCTACGCCCGGCTCGATTCCGCCGAGGCCGGCAAAATCGTCGCCGCGCTCGATGAGGCCAAAACGCCCTACCAGGTGGGACAAGGCGGTGGCAGTATCTACGTGCCGCGCGACAAGGTGCACGTCACCCGCATGAGCCTCGCCGCCAAAGGGCTGCCCAAGAGCGGCGACGGCGTGGGCTACGAGATCTTCGACAAGCCTTCGTTCGGTATGTCCGATTTCGTGCAGCGCGCCAATTACCTCCGCGCATTGCAAGGCGAGTTGGCCCGCACCATCTCGCAGATTGAAGGGGTCGAGTCCGCGCGGGTGATGATCGTCGCGCCGGAGAACCGCCTCATCGTGGATCCGAACAAGAAGCCGACCGCCTCCGTCTTCGTGAAACTCCGCGGTGTTGGCCGCCTTGAGCAGCCGCAGGTTGGTGCCATCCGCTTTCTCATCGCCAGTTCCGTCGAAGGTCTCAAGCCCAATCACGTTTCCGTGGTGGACAATTTCGGCAACGCCCTTTCCGAGAGCGACGATGATGGCTCGCTCGCTGCCCTCACTTCCGGCCAGCTCAGCGCGCGGCGTAATCTTGAGAAATATCTCGTCCAAAAAGTCGAGAGCTTGCTCGAGAAAGTCGTCGGCCCCGGCCAGGTTGTCGTGCGTGTCTCCGCTGAGGTGAACCACGATCAAGTCAACCGGACGAGCGAGTTCTTCGACCCCAAAGGGGCCGTTGAGCGGATGACGCGCAGTCAGGAGGAAACCTCCAAGACCGCCGATCCGAAGGCCGCCGGCACGCCGGGCACCACCACGAATATCAATACGGACACCAACAGCGTCACTCTTGCCGGACTCAACGCGACCGAGATGATCAAGCGCGATAACACCAAGGAATACGCCATCAGCCGCTCGACCACGAACGTCATTCAGATCGCCGGCGAGGTGAAGCGGATTACCGCCGCCGTCTTCGTCAACAAGATCACCGATGCCACCGGCAAACGCCTCGACCGTACCGCCGAGGAGGTCGAGAAGCTCCGTCGCGCCGTTCAGAACGCGCTCGGGATGAGCGCGGGGCAGGATGCCACTCGTCGCGACGAAGTCACACTCGAGGAAGTCACCTTCAATGATGTCGCCGCCACGCAGCTCACCGAGAAGTTCGAGAAGGACAACCGCACGCAGTTCTACTGGGAGATCAGCAAGAACGTCCTCTACGGCCTGCTGGCCGTTGGCGCTCTGTTCCTCTTCTGGAAACTCGCCCAAGGTTCCTCAGCCGAGTTGATTCCCACCGGCGTGCCGGTTGGTCAATTGCTCGGCGGCCAGTTCGTTTACCAAGGCGCCGGTGCCGGCGGCATGATGATGCCCGGAATGGGCGGTGCTGGTGGTACTGGTGGTGCTGGTGGTACTGGTGGTGCTGACGCAGCTGGAGTTGCTGCTGATGGTAAGAAAGAAGGAGCAGCGCCCGATGATGATGACGTGGAGGTCGTGAAAGCGAAGAAGCAAAAGCTGGTGATGGATTTCGGCCTGTCTGCGGCCCGCCCCGAACGCGTCACTATCGAAGTGCTGAAGGATTTGATCAGGGACAACCCGAATAAAATGACATCGGCTGCCCGCAACTGGCTGTCGCAGGGTAAAGACCCAAAATAGTGGACCGAACAGGTTTAGTTTAAAAACTTACTATGCCGCCTGATAACAATCCACGGGAGGAAGTTAAGCCAAAGCCATTCGGCCTGACGGCGACGCAGAAGTTGGCGGCTCTGATGATTTTGCTCGGCGAAGATACCGCCAGCATCCTGTTGAAGGCTTTCGATGACAACGAGCGCGAGCTCGTCTCCGCGGAGATGTCGAACCTGCCGATGCTCAATCTGGAGCAGCAGACGACCGTGTTGCAGGAGTTCACAGAGATGGCGTTGCAGGCGAATTCCGCGCTCGTCGGTTCCGTGGATTATACGCGCAACGTGCTCGAGAAGTCCGTCGGCCTCTTCAAGGCCGCCGAGATCATCGGCCGCGTCGGCACCAAGCGCACGTCCGTCGCGGCGATGCAACCGCTCATCGATCTCGATGCCAACGGCATTTGCAATCTTCTCAAAGAGGAACAGCCGCAGACCATCGCGTTGGTCGTCAGCTATCTCTCCGCTCAAAAAGGTTCCGAGGTGTTGATGCTCCTACCCGAAGCCGTTCGCGAGCAGGTCATCGAGCGCCTCGCCACTCTCTCCTCCACGCCGATCGAGGTCGTCGAGACTGTGGGTGAAGTGCTCTCCAAGAAAATCGGTCAGAAGCTCACCCGCGCGCTGAACCAGACTGGCGGCGTCAAATCCGCCGCCGCCGTTCTCAACGCGATGGACAAGACCCAGCGCCAAAACATCATCAACAAGATGGACGAGCGCACGCCAGATCTCGTGCGCGCCATTCGCATGAAGATGTTCACGTTCGACGATCTTCAGACGCTCGAGGTCAAGGCGCTCCAGAAAGTCATGCGCGAAGTGGACGCCAGCAAGCTCGCCGTCGCGCTTTCCGCCGCCACCGAATCGCTTCGCAAAGTCATGCTCGGCTCCCTCTCGAAGCGCGCCGCCGAGACGGTCGCGGACGAGATCAGCAATCTCGGCAAGACCAGCTTGCGCGAGATTGAGTCCTGTCAGGACAGCATCATCGACATCGTGCGCAAGCTCGAGGCCGACGGCGAAATCAGCCTGGAAACCACCTAATTTATGGTCAAAGCCCGCGAAAACATCGTCACCTTTGCCCCGCTGCGCGACATCCGTCTCGCCGCCAAGGTGGTCATCGAGACAGCACGCCATCTGGCTCCGGGTGTTTCCGAGGCCGTGGTGCAGGAGCGCGAGGAGGCCGCTCACGAGCGCGGTCTCGAGGAAGGCCGCCTCGAGATGGAGGCTGGTTTCCCCGCGCGCCTCGATCAAACCCGCCGCGAATGGGAGAGCAGCGCGCAGGCTGAAGCCATCCGCCGACTCGGCCAGCTTGAGCAATCCATCAACACCCAGATTTCTGACAAGCTCAAGGCGCTGGAAGAACCTCTTGTCGTGCTGGCCACGGAGGCGGCCATCAAGCTCGTCAATGGTTTGCCCATCGATGTCCCGATGGTCGAAGCCGCCGTGCGCGAGGCGCTCGCGCTCGTCGAGCAGAATGCCGAGGTCACCATTTTCCTCCATCCCGAAGATCTCGCCTTGCTCAAGGAAGGCGGCTCCGAACTGCTCTCTCCCGCGCCGCATGCGCGCAAACTTAGTTTCGTCATCAACCCGCAGGTCAGCCGCGGTGGTTGTCTCGTCGAGACCACTCACGGCCTGATTGATGCCCAACGCGAGACGCGCATCGAGCTGCTGCGTCGCGCCATCCGCGAATGATCCACCTGGCCGAAAACACCGCCAGCCTTCCGCCTTCGAGCATCCAGCAGGCGCGGTCGCGGTTGTTGACCTCGCGGCTCGTGGAGAATCGCGGCCGTGTCACGCAGATGATCGGGCTGGTTATCGAGTCGCAGGGGCCGGTCGCCGCCATCGGCGAGATTTGCCGCATCGAATCGGGCGCGCCCAGCGGGGGAGTGCTCGCGGAGGTCGTCGGTTTTCGAAATCAAAATCTCCTGCTCATGCCGTTGGGCGAGCTGCACGGCATTTATCTTGGTGCGGAAGTGGTGGCCACCGGCCATTCACTGCGCGTGCCGGTGGGCGATGCCCTGCTCGGCCGTGTGATTGATGGCATGGGCCATCCACTCGACGACAAGGGCGAGTTGGAACGGCTGCCTTTGGCTGAACTGGACCTCAGCGCGCCGCACCCGCTCAAGCGCGAACGCATTTCGGAGGTCTTCCAGACCGGCATCAAGGCGATCGATACGTTCGTGCCGGTCGGTCGCGGCCAGCGTCTCGGCATCTTCGCCGGTTCCGGCGTGGGCAAGTCCACACTGCTCGGCATGATGGCGAGCAAAGCCGAGGCCGACGTGAACGTGATCGCCCTCATCGGCGAGCGCGGCCGGGAAGTGCGCGAGTTTTTGGAGAAGGATTTGGACGAGGCCGGCCGGCGCAAGTCGGTGGTGATCGTGGCCACTTCAAACGAGCCGGCGCTGATGCGGGTGAAGGGGGCATTTCTGGCGATGACCATCGCCGAGTATTTCCGGTCACAGGGCAAAAATGTCCTGTTGATGATGGATTCCATCACGCGCTTCGCGATGGCCCAGCGTGAGATCGGCCTCGCGGTGGGCGAGCCGCCCTCGGCGCGCGGTTACACGCCGAGCGTTTTCTCGATGCTGCCGCAACTGCTCGAGCGCGCGGGCACGAGCGACAAGGGCGCCATCACCGGTCTTTTCACCGTACTGGTCGAGGGGGATGACATGAACGACCCTATCGCCGACGCGTCGCGGTCGGTGTTGGACGGCCACTTGGTCCTCTCTCGCGATCTGGCGCATCAGAATCATTATCCGGCGATCGATGTGCTGGGCAGCGTGAGCCGTCTGGCGCGGGATTTGCTGAGTCCAGAAGAATTGGATATGGCAGGCCGTGCTCGCGAGAATCTGGCGGTGTACCGCAAGAATCAGGATCTGATCACCATCGGAGCCTACGCCGCAGGGAGCAATCCGACGGTGGATCAGTCCATCCGGCTGCAGAAGCCGCTGATGGATTTCCTCCGGCAGGATGTCAATACGGCCCATTCCCGGCCCGAGAGCTGGCAGAGCTTGGGGCGAGTGATGACGCCGGCCGCACCGGCCACTGCGCCGGTTCCGGCCGCTGCTGAACGCAAGCGGATACTGCCCCCACGGAACCTGACTTAATCGCATGAAACCGTTTCAGTTCTCATTGCAAGCTGTCGCCGCCGTTCGCGAGAACGAAGAGACCCGCGCGGGCGAAGCCTACGCGCGTGCCGTGCGCTTGCGCCGGGAAGTCGCCATCAAACAACAGGAGATCGAGAACGGTATCCAGGAGAATCTCGTCGAGTGCGGCCAGGTTTTCGGCCAGGGCGTGCACGCGGAAAAGGTCGTGCAGATTCACGCCACGCTTCGCGTGTTGCGCGCGCGGCTCAAGGAATTCAGCACCGAAGCCGATCGTTTGCAGGCCGCAGTGGACGAGAAATGGCGGCAACTGGTTTTGGCGCGGCAGCGGCGCGAGGTGGTGGGCAAGCTCCACGACCGTCAGCTCGCCGCGCATCAGGCCGAAGACGCCCGCACCGGGCAGCTCGGTATGGACGAGATGGCGACCTTGCGCGCAGCCGGTGCCTTGGCGTACAAGGGCTGATAACACCCTATGCAATTCCTGAAATCAGGCTGGTTCGTCGCGATCCTCGGCACGCTCGTTTTCTCGGGCTCGCTCGCTGGATTTTATTCCATGTCCAAGTCCAAGCTGATCCCCGAGATCAAGCTGCCGCCCAAGCCGGTCGCCAAGGCCACCAACGGCCCCGTCACACTCGATACTTTTACCGCCAAGACGCACGAGGATCCCGTCAAGCTCGCCAAAGAAGAGGAGGAACGCCGGCTTGAAGAGGAAAAGGCGCGCGCCGAAAAAGAGAAGGCTCTGAGCAATCTTGTGACCGCCGGCGAACCGGGCAGCCTTTCTTTCAACAATCCCGACGTGCTGAAATTGCAGGAAGAACTGCGCCGCCAGAACGCCGCGCTCTCCACGCGCGAGCAGGAGTTGCGCAACTTCGAGACCGAGCTGCGCCGTCAGTTCGCCGAGTTCAGCGCTCTCAGCAACGCTCTCATCTCGACCAAGAATGAGATGTCCAAAGTCTGGCAGGACCAGATGGTCGCGCTCCGCAAAGAGGATCAGGTTAAGTTCGCCGACATGGCGAAGATCTACACCAACATGCCGCCGGCCAGCGCCGTGATCGTCATCAAATCCCTCGCGCCCGATGACATCGCCCGCGTCCTTCTTTTCATGAGCGACCAGCAGGTCGCCTCCATATTCGACACCATCGCCAAAGAAGGGCCTGACGGCGCCAAGATGGTCGCCGATATCACGCAGCGATTCCGCAAGGTTTCACGCAACTTGATTGAACCCAAGTTACCCGATCTGAAGTTGCCGACCGCCCCCCCTGCGCCCCCCAAAAAATGAACGCGACCACGACCAACTCCGTCCGCCCCAACCCCAACCCCATCGCGATCGAGCCCGCCAGTCGTTCCACTGGGGACGCGCCCGCCGGGGATTCCTTCGAGGCTCTGCTGGGTCGTACACAGATTCATCCCGGTGCCGTCTCTCGTCAGAATGTTCTCGAGAAAGGTCAGGCATTCGGCTCCCGCGCCACTAGCAAGCCCGGTACGCGCCAGGATTTCCGCCAGTCATTGAAGTCATCCACCTCACGTCGCGAAATCTGCAAGCCCGAGCGCACAGAGCAGGGGAATCGCGCTGGGCAAGTCGAGAAATCGGCGAAGGCCGCGCAGGCCGGCAAGGCATCCGCAGATGCTGCTGCCGAGGAGTTGCGTGACGAGCAGCGTGAAGCGTGCGGCACGCGCCCCGCCGAGCATGCGGAGGAAATATCCGCGTGGGCGCAAGCCGCTTGGCTGCAGAATAATCAAGTGCCGCCGCCGTGTCTGGCGAAAGAAGAATTTGTTCCCGAAGAATCCAGCGGCTCTGCTGGTGAGGAAAAAGTGGTGGGCGAAATTTTTGATTCAGCCACGGAGTTGCTGAGCGAAATGGAGCCGCAGGATGGGACCGAAACTGTCGCGTTTGAAGATCCGTCGCTGGCCGCAAAGACCGAGGTAGCCGCAAAGACCGAGGTGAGCGACAAGTCCGCCCGCGCGAAGGTGGAAAAGCAAGTCGCCATTGAGCCGGGTGTTCCGGAGAAGCCGGAGCATTTGAAGGATGGCAAAGTGCCGGAGTTGGCGTTCGACGTGGAGAAGCGTTTCGGCAATGCCGCTCACGCCGATAAGACGGCGGAGGCAGCCAAGCTCGATCCGGCCGCGAAGCTCGTTGAGCCAGCGACACTCGTGAAGCAGGCGGAGAAGATTTCTCCCGCTCGCGCTGAAGAGATCTCGACACGTGCCGGGAATGCGATTGGGGCGGTCAAGACGCCGGAGGCGGTCGCGACGTTGACTGAAGCTCGCGGGCAGCAGCCTTCCAATCAGCACCGCGATTCGGGTGCGTCAGGTAATTTTTCTACCGACACGACACGTCTGCTCGCTGCCGATCTGGCGGTGCAGCGTAGTTTCAGCGTGTCGGGCGGGGCGTCGGCGATGGTGGCCGTGGCGAGTGCGGGGATGATTTCAAAACTGACCGAGGATGTGTGGGCTGCCGTGAATGAGTTCAAGGTGAAAGGCGGCGATCGTGTGGAGGTGCAGTTGCAGACGGATGCGCAAACGCGGCTGCGTCTCGAAATCTGGCACGAGCGTGGGGCCGTGCAAGTGCGGGCGCGGCTCGAAGGCGGCGACCTGATGGCGCTGACTTCGGGTTGGAGTGATTTGCAAAATTCCATGGCCGATCGCGGTGTGACGTTGCGGCAATTGGAATCCGAATTGCCGCAGCGCCAACAGCCCGGGCAATCGCAGGCTCAACTGTCGTTCGACGCGGAAGCGCGGCGCGATGCGTTCGCCCAAGCGCGCCAGCGCCGGTTGTTGGCGGAAGAAGAGGCCGCACCGCTGCGTGCGTTGCGCCCCGTTATTCCGGCGGTCGCGGCAGTCAAGGCTGGCACTCCGTCGGCCGTTCGCGCAGGCGACCGGAGCGGTTGGGAGAGTTGGGCCTGATCGTCCGGCGGTGTCGGTTTTAGGACTGCGTTCGTGGTTCGCAAATTCTTCCACTTCAAGCTGCGGAGTATTCTTGCGGTGGTTTTTTCTGAAGATCTCCATCGAAACGGGGGAGTTGCGGCTGCGGCCTCATTGACGAGTTGGTTTTCAAGGGGCTATTGGCAGGCGTAATCCTCGGCACGGAAGGTGCTTTAATGGCTTCGGAATGAACTATCGAGCCGAGAATGTCCCTAAAACAGGCTTTGCCTGGGCATTTTTTGCCGCGGAGAGGCGCTGTTTCCAGAGGTTGGCCGGGGTCTGATTGGTAAAAAGGCAAAAGTATGACTGTGAATCCATTACTCGCGAGTGATCTGGGGGCTCAAGTGGCGCCGACCACGCGTGTGCCTACCCGGACGTTGAAGCAGGATGATTTCCTGAAGCTACTCATCACCCAGCTTACCCACCAAGATCCGCTCAAGCCGCAGACCGATACGGAGTTTGTGGCGCAGATGACTCAGTTCACGAACTTGGAGCAGACCAAGCAAATGCAGGTGGACATCGCCAAGCTGCGCGTCCAGCAAACGCTCGGTCAGGGTGTCGGCTTATTTGGTCAAGAAGTGGTCGTGAGGATGGGGGATAACCCAGCGGTCACTGGCATTGTGACCGGCGTGGAAATCAATGACGGCGAGCCGCAAATCATCGTCGGAGGGAAGCCGTACACCTTGGATAAGGTGCTTAGTGTGCACACGCCCGCACCAGCCGCGCAGCCGTGAGCGGGCGATTTTTTGTGATCTGAACGTAAAGCGCAAACAGGGAATCAACAGGCAGAGCAGGCGAAATAAACGGTAAATTTCAGGTCTCAACCAAAAACCAACTGGAAAATTATGATTCGTGCACTCAACACAGGCGTAGGCGGTTTGAAGCAATTTCAAGTAGCGCTGGACGTGGTCGGCAACAACCTCGCCAACATCAACACCGTCGGCTTCAAGAGTGCCCGTGTGGATTTTGCCGATACTCTGGCGCAGACGATGCGCACCCCCACGCCCGATACAGCCACTGGTAGCGGTATAGCCGGTATTCAGGTGGGTAACGGTGCGTCTGTCGCCACCGTGCGCAACTCATTTGTTCAGGGCGCCGTGAACCAGACCGGTGTCCGTACGGATTTGGCCATCACGGGCGAAGGCTTCTTCATGGTGAAGGATCCGACTTCCGGTGAGGTTTTTGCCACGCGCGCCGGTGATTTTCGGGAAGACAGCTACGGCTATTTGGTGACGAACGGGGGTTTGCGAGTACAAGGCGTGGCGGATTTCGTTAACGCCCCGACAGTGGTCGGCGATATTCGGACGGACCGTGGCAGTTATGGCGCGGAAAAAACAATCGCCAGTATTGACCTGACCAGTAACGTAATCACTTCCACAGCGCACGGTTACGTCACGGGCAACCAGATTAATTTTAAGAC
>SIAT01000019.1 GCA_009691645.1 Pedosphaera sp.
AGGACTTGGGCGCTTCCTGAGTCGGCCTTTCGCATCTGACAATGAAGCTCTGCATCATCGGGACCGGCTATGTGGGCTTGGTCACGGGCGCCTGCTTTGCCGAGGTGGGCCACCATGTCATCTGCGTGGACAACGACGCGGCGAAGGTGAAGCTGCTGCGTGGTGGCGGCATCCCGATCTACGAGCCGGGGTTGGAGGAATTGGTCCGCAAGAACACCGCCGCCGATCGCCTCCACTTCACCGGCAGCATCAAGGAAGGCGTCGAGAAGTCGGATGTCATTTTCATTTGTGTCTCCACGCCACCGTTGGCAAACGGCGGTGTGGATTTGTCTTTTGTCGAGAAAGTATGCCGTGAGCTCGCTGCCGCGACCGACGGCGGTTACAAGATCGTCGTGGACAAATCCACCGTGCCGGTGAAGACCGGCGAGAAGGTGGCCGAGACCATCAAGCGCTACTGCACGGCAAAGGCCGAGTTCGATGTGGTGAGCAACCCCGAGTTCCTCCGCGAAGGTTTCGCCATCGAGGATCTGATGAAGCCTGACCGCGTCGTGGTCGGCGTGACGAGCCAGCGGCCGGTGGCGGCGCTGCGGGAAATTTACGCGCCATTCAACGCCCCGTTCGTCATCACCGATATCAACTCCGCCGAGCTGATCAAGCACGCGGCCAATTCCTTCCTCGCGCTCAAGATTTCGTACATCAACGCCGTCGCGGCGATCTGCGAGGCTTCCGGCGCAAACGTCGAGGAGGTCGCCAACGGTATCGGCCTCGACGCGCGCATCGGTCGGCGTTTCCTGAACGCCGGCCTCGGTTTCGGCGGGAGTTGTTTCCCGAAGGATCTCTCGGCATTCATCAAGATCAGCGAGCAGCTCGGCTACGATTTTCACCTGCTCAAAGAGGTGCAGCGCATCAACGCCGATCAGATGGAGCGGTTCGTGAAGAAGATCACCGACACGCTGTGGGTGCTGCGCGAAAAGAAAATTGGCGTGCTCGGCCTGGCCTTCAAGCAGAACACCGACGACATCCGGATGTCGCCCGCCATTGATCTCTGCCTGCGGTTGCAGAGGGAAGGCGCTGCGCTCCGCGTCCACGATCCGCGGGCGATGGAGAAGGCCAGGAGCGTGCTCAAGGATGTGACTTACGTGGACGACATGAACGCCGTGGCCGACGGTTGCGATGCGCTGGTGATCGCCACCGAGTGGCCCGAGTTCAAGCGCGTGGATCTCGAGCGCGCCAAGCGCACGATGTCGCATCCAATCATCTTCGACGGCCGCAATCTATTCGATCCCGCCGAGATGACTCGGCTCGGCTTCGTGTACAAGAGCATCGGCCGCTGATGTCGCAGTCGAGAGACGAAGCGCAACACCCGAGTGCCGAGAAGCGCGCGGATGCGGTCCGCGTCATCGAAGTTTCCGCCGCCATCGTCTTTCGCGACCGCCGGCTGCTCATCACCCAACGCCGGCCGCAGGATCATCTCGGTGGATTGTGGGAATTTCCCGGCGGCAAGCGCGAGTCGGGCGAGACATTCGAGGAATGTCTCCGTCGCGAGTTGCGCGAAGAGTTGGGTGCCGAGTTCGAGGTCGGCGCACTATTTGATGAAGTGACGCACGCCTATCCCGAGAAGACGGTTCGCCTGAAATTTTACTTCTGCCGCTGGCTTCAGCAGGAACCGCGGCCGCTTCATTGCCACGCCGTCGGGTGGATCACACGCGACGAACTGATCCGCTACGAATTTCCCGCCGCCGACGCGACGTTGCTGGAAAAGCTGCGGGCCGATCTGGCGCTGTGGCAGTGAAGGGAGATGGTCGGGGCGGTGAGATTCGAACTCACGACCTCTTGTACCCGAAACAAGCGCGCTACCAGGCTACGCTACGCCCCGAACCAAGGGGCGAGATTCTTGCCGATTGCCGATTTGGAATGCAACGCTCTTTTTTTTCCGCGCGATGGTCTTGTCTTTTGAAACTCGCGCTGGTCTTTGGTTTTGGCTTCGCTACGATTCGTCTCCTATGAAGTCGTTCATGTGCGCGCTCCTTCTCGTTTTCACGCTGGCTGTCGGCGGTTTTGCTGCGGAGCCGAAATCTACACCGAAGCCGTCGGCGGGCGCACCGAAAAAGGCACCGGCCGAGTTGCCCGGCGTCACGGCACTGCGCGATGTCGCCTACGTCGGTGGTGGGCATGAGCGCCAGAAACTCGATCTGTTCGTGCCCGAGAAAGGTGAGAACCTGCCGCTTGTCGTCTGGATTCACGGCGGCGGTTGGGTGGGCGGGAGCAAAGAGAACCCTCCCGCGCTTGGCTTCACGCGCAGCGGTTACGCGGTCGCCAGCATCAATTACCGCTTCAGCCAGCACGCGGTTTATCCCGCGCAGATCGAGGATTGCAAGGCGGCCATCCGCTGGCTTCGCGCGAACGCGGCCAAGCACCGGATCAATCCCGACAAGATCGGTGTGTGGGGCGCCTCGGCGGGCGGACATCTCGTGGCGTTGCTCGGCACGACGGGTGATGTGAAGGAATTCGACAAGGGCGAGAACCTCGGCCAGTCCAGCCGCGTGCAGGCGGTGTGCGACGTGTTCGGCCCGACGGACTTTCTCGAGTATTACAACTACGCGAATGCCAAGTTAGTCGCCCCCTCCGTCCTCCCCGACGATGCGAACTCGCTGCTCGTCCGACTTGTCGGCGGCAAGCTCTCGGAGAAAAAGGACGTGGTCGCAAAAGCGAACCCGATCACTTACGTCACCAAGGGCGACGCGCCTTTCCTCATCATGCACGGCGATAAAGACCTGCTCGTGCCGCTGCACCAGAGTGAGATTCTGGAGAAGGCGCTGAAGAAGGCCGACGTGCCCGTCACGCTCTACGTCGAGAAAGGTTCGGGCCACGGACTCCGCGGTCCGGAGGTCGGCAAGATGGTTGCCGCGTTTTTCGAGAAGCATCTCAAGGCGAACGGCGAAGGCGCTGCGGGCAAGTGAGGACGCCGCGAACCTGATTTCTCAGCAATGAACACGCCCACCACAATCTCACGCCGCGAGGCGCTCCGCCTCGGTGCGGGCGGCCTGCTCGCGGCGGGTCTGTGGCCGGGGGCGCTCCGCGCGGCGGGCAATGGCAAAGGCGGCGAGTTCACCTTCATCGTCGTTAACGACCTGCACTACTTGAACGAGAAATGCGGGCCGTGGTTTGAGAAGTTGATCGCCCAGATGAAGGCGGCCAAACCCGAGTTCTGTCTCGTGGTCGGCGACTGGGCCGAGGACGGCCGCGCCAACCAACTCGAACCCGTGCGCGACGCGTTCAAAGCCCTCGGCGCGCCGGTCCGCGGCGTCATCGGTAACCACGATTATCTCGGGCCGAAGGATCGTTCCGCGTATGAAAAGGTTTTCCCCGACCAGCTCAATCACCATTTCGAGCACCGCGACTGGCAGCTTGTCGCGCTTGATTCGTCCGCCGGCCAGTTGCCCGGCGGCTTCCCCATCCAGCCGCACACGTTGCGCTGGCTGGACGAGCAGTTGCCCAAGCTCGACAAGCAGAAGCCGTTGATCGTGTACACGCATTTTCCACTCGGGCCGAACTATCCATCGCGTCCGCTGAATGCCAATCCGGTGCTGGAACGATTCAAGGAGCACAACCTTCAAACGGTGTTCAACGGCCATTATCACGGCCTCACCGAACGCACGCTGGGCGAGGTCGTTCTCACCACGAACCGTTGCTGTTCCTTCTCGAGAAAGAATCACGACGGATCGAAGGAGAAGGGCTATTTCCTCTGCCGCGCGAAAGAGGGGAAGATCACGCGCGAGTTCGTCGAGATGAAGCTCGGTTGATTCAGCGCCGCGTGCCGCCTTCGCGCAGCAGCCGTTCGTAGAGGGCGAACAGATCATTCACCATTCGCTCCACGGGAAATCGTTCCTTGACGAATTCCCGTCCCCGTTGGCCGAGACGCTGCTGGAGTGCGCCGTCGCCGGCCAGCGTTTCAAGCGCACGTCTCAAGCCGCTCAGATCGCCCGGCGGAAGCAGAACACCCGTCTCGCCATCGAGGCAGACCTCGCGCGCGCCGTCGCAGTCGAACGCCACGATCGGCTTGCCCGCTGCCAACGCCTGCGGCAACACGCGCGCCAATCCTTCGCGACGCGAGAGGTGTACGAGCGCGTTCATCACGCCGATGTAGCGCGGCACCTCGGTCGGCGGCACGAGACCGGTGAAGATGAAATGTTTCTCCAGCCCGAGATCGCGCGACATTTGCTCGAAACGCGGGCGCCACGGGCCGTCGCCCACCAACAGGAACTTCATCTGCGGACAGCCCCGCACTAGCTCCGGAGCGGCGGCGAAGAGGTCGCCGTGCCCTTTCAATTCGAAGAGCCGCGCGATTTTGCCGACCACGAAGTCGCTCGGCGCAAGGCCGAGTTGCGCGCGCAACGCCGGATCGTTCTGCGCCGTGAGGAACGGCGCGAGGTCGAATCCGCTGAAGACGCGCGCGTACTGTTCCGGTCGGCCGATGCCGGCGGCGAGGTATTGATCGCGCATCGCGTCGGCCACGGTCACGAAGTGATCGGTGCACCGCGCCGCAATCCGCTCGGCGGCGGTGAAGGCGAGATTGGCCGTGGCACCTTGGAACGGACCGAACGACGGGCCGTGGATGGTGTGGATGATGATTGGCACGTGCGTACGGCGCGCGGCGAGCCGGCCGAGCACGCCGGCTTTGCCGCTGTGCGTGTGGACGATGTCCGGCTGTTCTGTGCGGAAGATCCGCGTGAGCGCGAGGAACGCGCGAAGGTCGTGCCACGGCCGCACGGGGCGGACCAGTTCAGGGAGGCGCGTGAGCAGGCCGGGGATGTCGCGGACGAGCGGTTCGATGGATCCCTCGGGGCCGCTGGTGTGGCCGGAGATGAGGCTGACCTCCACGCCGGGCCGCTGGCGCAGACCGAGGACGGTGGCGACGGTGTTCTCTTGGGCACCGCCAACAATTAATCGCGTGATGACGTGGGCGACGCGCATCGGAGGGTCAATGGTTCAGACGCAGATCGGCCACGCACTCGACATGTTGCGTCTGTGGGAACATGTCGAGCGGCACGACTTTCGTGAGTTGATAGACGCCGTCGGCGCAGAGGAGGTGGAGGTCGCGCGCGAGTGTGGCGGGGTGGCAGGAGACGTAGATGATCTGCGCCGGGCGGACTTCGCGGAGCAGTTGCAGGCTCTGTGGAGGGCAGCCGGTGCGCGGGGGATCGAGGATGATGCTGGTGCGGTCGGCGTGGAACTTGGCGAGCAGTTGCGGCAGCAGATCCTCGGTGCGGCCGGCGAGGAATTCGCCGTTGGAACGCCCGCGGTCGGCGGCGTTCTTGCGCGCGGCCTTGATGGCCGGCATATCCACTTCCACACCAGCGAATGATTCCACGAGGTCGGCCAGTTCCACGCTGAAGAAACCGACACCGCAGTAGGCGTCCACGAGATGGCGCGCACCGCTGTCGCGCAGGCGTTCGCGCACAGCCCCGATCAGCCGTGGCAGCAGGAAGAAGTTGTTCTGGAAAAACGAATCACGCGGGACCTCCCAGCCCTCGGGCGGGACGCGGAGCACGACTTTGAGGCCGCCTTTGGGCGGCGGGTTCGCGCGCGCGTGGCGGATCTGATCGTTCAGCGACGGCTCGGCGATTTTACATTCATCGATGTCCACCACCAGTCGGTCGTTGTGGCGGATGTAGCCGATGTTGAGGCGTTGCTCGGGCTTGTTCCACTGGCTGCGGATCATGATGCGGTTCCGGTAACCGTACGGCTGTGGGCAGGGCACCACGGGATCGATCACCGCCGCCGGGAAACCGCCGATGCGCTGGAAGAGATCGGTGATCTGCTTGTGCTTGAGGCGGAGCTGGGCGTCGTAGGCGATGTGCTGGTACTGGCAGCCGCCACATTCGCCGAAGTAACGGCATTCCGGCTCGACGCGTTCCGGCGAGGGCCGGAGCACGCGCAGCAGCTTCGCGCGGCCGAATTGTCTCTTCACCTCCGTCAGCTCGACTTCGATTTCCTCGCCCAGCGCGACGAAGGAGATGAACACGACGAAACTCCCCGCGCGTGCGACGCCTTCGCCGCCGAAGGCGATGTCGCTCACGGTGAGGGTGAGATGCTGGCCGACGGCAAAGGCCGGTGGGATGGAAGCGATGTCGCTCACGAGATGAAGCCCGTTCGCTGAACCGCGCGTGGACTACTTCTTCTGGTGCACCTGGTCGTAGTGCTTCTTCAGGATGTCGCCGCCGAAATCATTCTCGAAATCGCGCCAGACGGCGTGCACGTGATTGGCGTCGTTCTGCGTGTTGTCGTACTCGAGCAGAAAACCCGCACCCTGCACGCGGTAGTAATGGCCGTCGCCCTTTTCCACGCCGCCCGCCCATGCGAAGTAGACGCGGTCCCAGCCGGCCTTGTCGATCTTGGCGAGGTCGAGTTTCGCGAGGTCGGCCCGCGCGCGGCCGGCGTACTCCCCCACGATGCGTTTGAGCAATTCCTTTTGCACGGCAGTCAGCTTGGTGAAGGGAAGGCCCTCGGGCTTGAGCGGCTTGGCCACGCGATCGGCACCGGTGATGACGTCTTTCGGCGCAACTTTGTCGTAGATGGCGAGGGCACGCTGCTCGGGCACGAGCGATTTCACCAACTCACGCGCGAGGTCTTCCTCCTTGCCGAGGACGCGCAGACCCTTCTTCGGCCCCTCGCGGACTTCGCCGGGATTCGTACCCATGAACGACGGCGCGGCCGCGAAGAGTTCGCCATTCACGATGGTGAAACTAAGCGAGAGATGATGCCCCTCGTAACGCCACGCCCAGGTGCCTTTCGCCGTGGGCTGGCCGTAAACGCTCACGAAGTAGAGTTCCGAATTGCGGTCCACCTTCGGGTTCTTCTCGAACTGCTTCAGCACCCCTTCGAGGCTCATGATGCCGGTGGCCTTCGCGTAGCCGGCCTCGCTCATGCCGGTGGTCAGCAGCGCCATCGCCAGCGCGCGCTGTTCGGAGGTCATTTCTTTCAAGGTCAAACCCTTGCGGCCGAAGCTCACCATCTCCGTCGGGATGAAATGCCACAGGTGCCGCGCCTCGGCCTTGAGATCGGCGTAATGCGCCTTGGCCTTCTGCTCCGGCTTGAGCGTGGCGAGGAACTTGTTCGCGGCGGCGGCCATCTCCTCCGCCGCAGGATGCGCGAGAACCGACGGCGCGGCCAGGTGGAGGGCGGTGATGACGACGGCGACCAGAATGGACAAGCGTTTCATGGCGGCGAAGGTATCGCCAACGCGCCGCGCACGACAAGCAGATTGAACGGTGTCGGAGTGTCCGCTATGATTTCATTTCGTGAAACTTCTCTTCATCGGCGACATCGTGGGCGAACCGGGCCGGCGCGCAGTCACGCAGCTCATGCCCGTTTTGCGGCAGCGGCACGGCATCGATGTCGTCATCGCCAATGGCGAGAATTCCGCCGGCGGCTCGGGCATCACGCCGGACACCGCCGCGGATATCTTCGCTGCGGGCGTGGACATCATCACGAGCGGCGATCATCTCTGGGATCAGAAGGAGGTCGCGCAACTCCTCGATGGCGAACCGCGTTTTGTGCGTCCGCTCAATTATCCGGCCGGCACACCGGGGCAGGGGAGCACGGTGTTGCAGAAGGAAGGTCTGCCCGCGGTCGCGGTGATCAATCTGCAAGGGCGCACCTTCATGCAGCCGCCGCTCGAGAATCCATTTATCGCCGCGCAGGCCGAGGTGAAGAAACTGCGTTCGCTGGCGCCGGTGATCTTTGTGGATATGCACGCCGAGGCGACGAGCGAGAAGATCGCGCTCGCGCGAATGCTCGACGGCCAAGTGAGCGCAGTGATCGGCACGCACACGCATGTGCAGACGGCCGATGAACAAATCTTCCCCGGCGGCACGGCTTTCCTGTGCGATGCGGGTTTCACCGGCCCGCACGAGAGTTGCCTCGGGCGCGAGTTCGAGCCGGTCATCCGCCGATTCCTCACCAGCTCACCGCAGCGGTTTGGCGTGGCCAAAGGCCGGGTGCTGCTGCAGGGCGCGCTGATTGAGATCGATCCGATGAGTGGCCGCGCGCTGTCCATCCAGCGTGTCTCCGAGCCGTTGCCAGAGAAACAGAATTGATCACGGAAAGAGATGGGCGCGCGGTGCGTGCGTCTGCTTTCCGGCTTCCCTTGTGGGCGATTTTCCACGCATTATTCGAGAATCATGAAGTCAATGACCGGATGCGGCCGTGGCGAATGTGCACGGGACGGATTCAAAGTGACGGTCGAGATCAGCTCGGTGAATCGCAAGCAGGCCGAGATTGCCGTGGGGTTGCCGCGCGATCTCGAGCCGCTCGAGCCGCGAATCCGCGATGAGATCAACCGGCACGTTTCCCGCGGCCGCCTCAACGTGCGTGTGGCGTTGCAGACTGCGACGAGCCAAGCGAAGGGTGTGGCGCGGTTTGATCTCGATTTGGCCAAAGCTTACGGACGCGAGTTCACGCGTTTGGCCAAAGCGCTCAAACTTTCCGATGCCATCACGCTCGACATCGTCGCGCGCGCGCCGGGCGTGATGCAGACATCCGAGCCGGAGCTGGACGCCGAGGCGCTCTGGCCTGCGGTGGAGAAGGCGCTGAAACAGTCGCTGGCCGCGCTGGTCAAGATGCGCGAGCGCGAGGGGGCGCATCTGAAGAAGGATTTGCAGTCGCGCATCGGGACCGTTCGCCAAGCGGTGACGGCTGTGGCGCAACACGCGCCGGAATCGCAGCGTTATTACCGCGAGCAATTGATCGAGCGCGTGAAGGTCGCTGGATTGAACCTGCCCATCGACGACGAGCGCTTGCTCAAGGAGGTCGTGCTTTTCGCCGATCGCTCCGACATCACCGAGGAGTTGACGCGCCTGCAGAGCCACTTTCAGCAGTTCGAGGATTGCGCCAAATCAGCCGAACCGGTCGGGCGCACGCTCGATTTTCTCACTCAAGAAATGCACCGCGAAGTGAACACCATCGGCTCGAAAGCCAACGCCGCGGCCATCTCGCGCGAGGTGGTGCTGATGAAAACGGAGTTGGAGAAGTTCCGTGAACAGGTGCAGAACGTCGAGTGAACTCCGCCGCGAACAATGCCCTACTCATCGTCCTCTCCGCGCCTTCGGGCGGCGGCAAGACGACGCTGTGCACCCAACTTCTCGCGGCAAACACCCACGTGGACAGAGCCGTCACTTGCACCACGCGCGCCCCGCGCGGCGGTGAATGTGACGGCGTGGATTATTTTTTTCTCACGAGGGAAGTGTTCGAGCAGAAACTCGCGGCGGGTGAGTTCCTCGAGCACGCGAATGTGTACGGGAACTTTTACGGCACCTTGAAGTCGGAGGTGCTGGCGAAGCTGCGCGCGGGCCGGGATGTGCTGCTAGCCATCGACGTGCAGGGCGCGGCGAGTGTCCGTGCGATTGCTCAGCAGGATGAGGAGTTTCGCCACGCGCTGGCCACTGTCTTTCTCACGCCCGAGAGCGCGGCGGTACTGGAGCAACGTCTCCATAATCGGGGCGAGGACGCGCCCGAGGCGGTCCAGAAGAGGCTCGCTGTTGCGCGGCAGGAAGTGGCGCAGTGGGTGTATTTCGATTATCTGATTTACAGCACGAGCGTGGCGGAAGATTTGCGCCGGATGCAGACGGTGCTCGATGCGGAGAAGATGCGGTGCGTGCGCGTGTCGCCGCCGAACTTTTGATCTTGTGGTAAAGAAAACGAACATTGTCCTCGGAGTGACCGGCTCGATCGCCGCGCACAAAGCGGCTGATCTGGCGAGCCAACTCACCAAGTCTGGCGCCAATGTGAGTGTGGTGCTGACCGCCGACGCGCAGCGGTTCATCACGCCGCTGCCTTTCAAGACGCTCACGCGCAATCCGGTCGTGACCAATCTTTACGACGAGGAAGAGGGCTGGCAGCCGGCTCATGTGCGCTTGGCGGACGAGGCGGATCTGTTGCTCGTCGCGCCCGCCACGGCGAACACCATCGCCAAGCTTGCGCTCGGTTTGGCGGACGACGCGTTGACGTGCATCGCGCTGACGCTGAATCCGAAGGCCAAGCTACTCATCGCGCCGGCGATGAATGGCAAGATGTGGCAGCACCCGGCGACGCAGGCGCATGTGGCGACGTTGAAGAAGCGCGGCGCGGAATTCATCGGGCCCGACAAGGGCGGATTGGCGTGCGGCTACGAGGGCATCGGCCGGCTTTGGCCGGTGGAGGCGATCGTGGAGCAGGCGTTGAAGTTGGTCGTGCGAAAGAAATAGGCCGATGATCCACTGGCATAGTCTCAGGCGATTCTTCCGGTTGATGATGACCTCGGCCGTGGATGTGGAGCATCGCCGCGAGCGACTGAAGTTCATGGAGCAAAACCTCGGTGTGCCGACGAAGGTCGCGGTGCTGGGAATGCTCGCCTACCTCCTCTTTTTTTCCGACTGGTTTCGTGGGCTGTCAGTCATCGGCGACGTGGCGCTGCCGACGGTGAAGGTGTTCTTCATCGCCTACTTGATTATCAATGCCGCAGCCATCGCCTTCTGCCTGTTCATCACCCGCTGGCCGCTGGCTTTGGCGCAATCCGTCACGTTGATGATCGGGGTGGTGGATACGCTATTCCTCTCGGCGATGGTGGTGGTGACGGGTGGTATTGAGAGCGTCGTGTACTGGATTTTCATCGGGCTGATTATACGCAATGCCATCAGTCATCCGGTGCCGGTGGCGCAGATTTCGATGAACCTGCTGTCTATTGCCGGTTATCTCGGGGCCATATATATCCACCGCGGCGTGGTCGCGCTCGATCCGCAGGCGCCGGATTTCATGGATCCGGCGCAGTTGATGTCGGAAGAGGTTTTGAGTCGGCAGGCGAGCGAACTGCTCTTTGTGCGCACATCATTCCTGCTGCTGATGTCTGTCTGCTGCTACGGCGTGCAGGTGTTGCTTGATCGCGACCGACTGGCGGAACTCGAGTCGCGCGAATTTACGTTGCGTCAGGAACAACTGCGCTCGGCCGGTCGTCTCGCAGCGGAGATCGCGCATCAGCTCAAGAATCCGCTGGCTATCATCAACAACGCCGCGTGGTCGCTCCAGCGGCAGGCGGTGAAGAGCGAGAACAGCGCGACCGCGCATCAGCTTCAAATAATCCGGGACGAGGTGGACCGGTCCGACCAGATCCTGACGGAATTGATGGGCTACGAGCGCCTTTCCGAAGGGCGTGTCGAGAAGCTGAACATGGCTACCGAGTTGAGTGAAGCAATCAAACAGGTCTTCCCGACGGAATCTGATTTCAATGTGAAGGTGCAGTGCGAGGTGACGAACGGATTGCCGGCGCTTTTGATGCAACGGGTGCATCTGCGCGAGGTGCTGGTCAACTTACTGGTCAACGCCCGTGATGCGGCCATCAACAACCGCAAGGGCGGCCACGTGTGGACAGTGGCTGAGTTGGGCGAAGACAACCGTTCCATTGTGTTCTCAGTGCGCGATGATGGCGCGGGTATTCCGGCCGATCATGTGGAACGCGTATTCGAGCCCTATTTCACGACGAAAACGAAAGGGACTGGGCTCGGGTTGGCCATCGTGAAACACAACGCCGAGTTGTACGGTGGCTCGGTGCGCGCGGAATCGGAGCTTGGAAAAGGAGCGCGGTTCATCGTAAAGTTTTCCTCACGCGTACTGCTAACCCAATGAGCACTCCGCTTTTGCCACCCATCCTAATCGTGGACGACGAGCCGAACATGCGCGTCACCGTCCGCACCATTCTCACCGGCGAAGATTATCGTGTGGACCTCGCCGAGTCGGCTGAGCAGGCGCTGGAGATGCTGCCGAACAAGAACTATCTGATGGTGATCACCGACGCGCGCCTCGGCGGGATGACCGGCTACGAATTTCTGCGCCAGATCAAGCAGCTTTACCCCACGCTTCCCGCGCTGATGATCACCGCTTTCGCCACGCCCCGGCTTGCGGTCGAGGCGCTGCAGGCTGGCGCGCTGGATTATCTTTCCAAGCCGTTCGCACCCGAGGAGATGCTCCATGCGGTGGGCCGCTGCGTCGAGCGGTTTCAACTCCTGCGCGAAAACGTCTCTCTCAAATCCCGCTCCAGCGAGATTTATCAGATTAACCAGATCGTCGGCGATTGCTGGAAGATCAAGGAGATGCGCCAGTTCATCGCGACGGTCGCCCCCACCACCGCCACCGTGCTCATCCTCGGCGAGAGCGGCACCGGCAAGGAGTTGGTGGCGGGTTCGATCCATTCGCTCAGTCTGCGCCGCGAGAGGAATTACGTCCGCATCAACTGCGCGGCCATCCCCGAGGCGTTGCTCGAGAGTGAACTCTTCGGCCACGAGAAGGGGGCCTTCACCGGCGCGCTCCGTCAGAAGATGGGCCGTGTCGAGGAGTCGGATGGCGGCACCATTTTCCTCGACGAGATCGGTGACATGAGCCGGCCGCTGCAGGCCAAGCTGCTTCGTTTCCTCGAGGACGGTTCCTTCACGCGCGTCGGTGGCAACGAAGAGCTGCGCGTGAACGTGCGCATCATCGCCGCCACCAATCGCGACATCGTGAAGGCGATTCAGGAAAACGACTTCCGCGAAGATCTCTTCCACCGCCTGAACGTGATGCAGTTCCGGCCGCCCGCGCTTCGCGAGCGCGGCAACGACATCTTGCTTCTCGCTGAGCATTTCCTGAAGCACTTCAGCAAATCACTCGGCCGTTCCATCAAAGGCATCGCACCCGTAGCGCAGCAGCAACTTCTCAACCATCACTGGCCCGGCAACGTCCGCGAGTTACGCAACGTCCTCGAACGCGCCGTCATTCTCGAGACCACCAGCATGATCCAGCCCGTGAGCCTTCCCGATTTCCACGTCGAGGCGAGGTTGTGGCCTGCCGCGGAAGCCGATCCGCTCGCCACCGGTCGCGGCCTCGCTGAACTCATGACCGACTACGAGAAGCGGATTGTCACCCTCGCCCTCGATCGCAACGAGCACAGCACCCAAAAGACCTCCGAGCTGCTCAAAATGACCCGCCACGCGCTCCGGTACCGGATGCAGCGGCTCAACATAATCGCCGCAGACGGCGCTGCGGCGGACGAGAAGGAATAAACCTTCGCGCGTACCCGCGTCATGCAAGCCAGCGAGACCATCACCCGCAAGAGCGCCTCGAATCTCGCGCTGGCTTTTTGCCTGCTGCCCCGCGAAAAGCGGCTCGCGATGTCCGCGCTCTACGCTTTCTGCCGCGAGGTGGATGACGTCGCTGACGAAGAGACTCGGCCCGTCGCCGAACGTCGCGCGGCCCTGTCCGAATGGCGCGAGGATGTGCGTGCTGCGTGCGATGGCGGCAAACCGAAGTTTGTCGTGAACCGCGAATTGCAGGCGGTCATCCATCGCCACGGCCTGCGCTTTGAGTTCTTCGATCAGTTGATTCGTGGCTGCGAGATGGACCTCGACACGTTCCGCTACGCCAGCCACGCCCAACTCGATCTTTACTGTCATCGCGTCGCCTCGGCTGTCGGCCTGCTCAGCATCGAGATCTTCGGCTACAGCGATCCGCGTTGTCGCGACTACGCCATTCACCTCGGCAAGGCGCTCCAGCTCACGAACATTTTGCGCGACGTGCGCAACGACGCCGAGCGCGGCCGCATTTACCTGCCGCAGGACGTCCTCGTATTGCACGGCGTGAAGGAAGAGGAGATTTTGCGCGGCGAATACACGCCTCGTTTTCGCGCGCTGGCCGAGGGCGTGGCCGCGCGTGCGCGCGGTCACTACGCGCAAGCCCGCGAGTTGCTGCCCGCCACCGATCGTCGGGCGATGGTCGCCGCCGAGCTGATGGGGTCAGTTTATTGGCGGCTGCTGTGCAAGCTCGAGAAACAACACTTCGATGTCTTCGGTCCGCGCCTCACCCGTTTGAACAAGCTGCAGAAGCTGCTCCTCATTGCCCGCACGTGGCTTCGTCTCGCCGCCGGTGTGTCCACGCCCAACTATGGCGTCTCCTGAAGCGCTGCGACGGCTCATCGTCAACGCCGACGATTTTGGCCGTTCGCGCTCGATCAACACTTCCGTCGTTCGCGCCCATCGCGAGGGCATTCTCACCACCGCCAGTCTGATGGTGAATGGCGAGGCGTGCGATGAAGCCGTGCTGCTCGCTCGCGAAAACCCACGGCTCGGTGTGGGGCTGCACCTCACGCTGGTGATGGGCCAGGCCGCGTTGCCGCCGTCGGAAATTCCGGGACTCGTCAATGCGCGCGGTGAATTCAGTGACAACGCCGTCGCCAGCGGCTTTCGCTACTTCGCGTACGGTGAGTTGCGCGACCAGCTTCGTCGCGAGATCGCGGCGCAGTTCGGCAAGTTTCGCGCCACAGGCTTACCGCTCGACCACGTGAACGGCCATCTGAACCTGCACCTGCATCCGACCATCTTCGGCCTGCTGATGGAGCACGCCCAGCAGTGGGGTGTCCGGCATTTGCGTCTCACGCGCGATCCGTTCTGGCTGAACGCGCGCCTCATCCGCGGGGAATGGCTATACCGCGTCAGCCACGCTATCATCTTCAACCTCATTTCATGGCGCGCGCGCGGTGAGTTGCGGCGGCGCGGCATCCGGCACACGGCCCGGGTGTTCGGTCTGCTCCAGAACGCGCGTGTGGACGAGGGATTTGTGACGCAACTGTTGCCGCACTTGCCTGCCGGTGATTCCGAGCTTTACTCGCATCCTTCGCTGGATGAGTTTAAGTCCGAGTTGGACGCGCTCATCAGT
This sequence comes from Pedosphaera sp., assembly GCA_009691645.1. Taxonomy (GTDB): domain Bacteria; phylum Verrucomicrobiota; class Verrucomicrobiia; order Limisphaerales; family SIAT01; genus SIAT01. The sequence goes on from SIAT01000019.1 coordinate 14,716, forward strand.
CCGCGGGTGAAAGCGTTCGTGGCCGAGCAGCGCATCCAGCTCATCCGCTACCAAGATTTGTGATATGGCCAAGATTCTTCTCCTCCTCCTCATCGGGCTGACCTTCGAGTCGATCGGCATCGTCTTCCTCAAGAAAGGGCTGACACAAATCGGCGAGGTGCAAGCCGTCACGGCGCGCGAAGTCATCCGCATCATCAAAGCCGGCGCGACGAATCCGCAACTGCTGCTCGGCGTCTTCTTCGAGGCGCTATTCTTCGCCATCCTCCTGCTGCTGCTCTCGAAGAGCGATGTGACTTTCCTCTGGCCGCTGACCTCGCTCACCTTCGTGTTCAGCACCATCGCGGCGATCCTCTATCTCAAGGAGGAGGTGGGCGCGACGCGCTGGATCGGCATCGCGCTCATCATGCTCGGCGCGGGTCTCGTCTCGTGGAGCGAGAAGCAGAAAGAGAAAGTCGCGCCGCCGGTGGTGGAACAAACCTCGGCGCAGAAGAGCTGAAAACCAGGCGTGCCGGTCTGCGCCGGCGCATCTGTCGTCGCTCAGAAATGGGGACGACAACATTTCACCAGCACTTCAGCCAATCGTTCAGCGGCCGCGCTGATACGTTTCTGAAAACGGATGAGTTCGGCGATCTTGTGTGGTTTCCGGAGCAGTGCCAGCGCGAAGGGCAATGGGCGCGGTCGGCCATCCGCCGTGACCAGCGCGTTGAAATCGAGTGGCAAATCCTCGTTCGCCGCGTCGGAGACGACGCGCACGGTAGCGGCGCGGATTCCACGATTGCGACAGAGCGTGCGGATGATCTCCGATTCCATCTCGAGCGCGTCCGCGCCGGTGGATGTGCGGAGCGTTCGCTTCTCTGCCGCTGTGATGACGATGCGTTCGGCGCAATGAAAACGGCCTACGCGCGCACCGGCGGCCAACAACTCGGATATGAATGGAAAGGTTTCGTCGGCTTCAAAAATCACGGAGCCGAGTGGCAGCGCAGGATCAAGCCCGCCTGCGAAGCCGGCGGTGATGAGCACATCTGGCCGAGCGGTTTCGAGCGCGTTGATCGTGGTTCGCCCCGCATTTTGCCGGCCCATTCCCGTGACGATCGTGCGGATGTGCGGGGCATCGGCCAGTCGGCGTTGAAACGGCCGCGCTTCTTCCTTCACCGCGAACGTGACGAGGATGGAGGCGGGCATCGCGCGTTACGTCTTGGGGGGAATTTCGCGGCGAGCGCGGATGTCATCGCGCAGTTCGATGCAGACACTGGCGATGCCGAGCGGCAGCAGCGCCAGCGCCACGCCACTGAGCACGTTCGCGAGGTTGGCCAGCCAGTGCAATGCGGATGGCAGCGGCCGCGTGCTGTCAGTCCATTTGCCGTCCTGCAGTTGAGAGATGCTGCTGGGAATCGGTGCGCCGGTGATTTTCGTGTTGGCGTTCGGTTGATAGGTGAAGTGGAAGGCGAACCAGGAGCCGAGAACGAGTCCGCCGATGCAGAGCGCGGCGAAGAGAATCCACCAACGGCGATCAGCGCGGACAAGGCGAAGGCGCCGGTAAGTGCCAATGAGAACCGCGATGGCGATGGCGGCAACGGGGAGAATGAGGAGGAGTCCCATAAACGGAAAAGGGTCAGCGCGCGGCGACAACCGTGGCGAGGTGCGGCGCGGTCCCGTTCACACGACTGTTGAGGTGGTCGTTGTTTTCGTAGTGTTTCCGCTCAAGCGCCTTTTGGTACGTGGCGAGCGCGAGCAGCGGCCATGTGTTCCGATAGATGTCGTACTTGAGATAGAAGACGGACGGGAAACCGGTGCCGGTGGTTTCGTCTTCAGTCCACGAGCCGTCGGCATTTTGCGTGCGGATGAGATACTCGATCCCGCGCTGGATGCTCGG
>SIAT01000020.1 GCA_009691645.1 Pedosphaera sp.
TGGCGCACCAGCGCGACGCAGTTCGAGGCCGTGGCCAAAGTCGGCGACAAGACGGAGACGCTCGTTTTCAAAGCCGTCGCCAATGCGGCCACCGGCGAGTCGGTGGGCGACACGGCGCAATTCGAGGCGCAGGCCGAGTGGTTGAAGACGACCGATAAATTCGACGCCACTCTGATGGAGCTTAATCTCAACCTGCCCGGCAAAACCTTCAAGGCCGTCGCCTTCAACTTTCCGAAAGGAAACTGAGTATGAAAACACCGCTGCTACCGCTCATCGCTTGCGCTGCCTTTGCCTTCGGTTGTAACAAAAACGAACCCGCTGCGCCGGTCGTTGAAGTCCGTGGCGAAGCGATCCAACCGCTGGCGATGAAGACCAACGCGCCGGTGACCAATGCCGTTTCACCCAAAGCCACGAATGTTGCCGCGAAGGCCGAGGAGAAGATTGGCGAGTATATCGTGGCCGGGTTCGACCGGCTCGCGAGTTTCAACTACGACGTGCCGGACGCGCCGGCTACCAACGCCACCAAACAGGCTGAGTTGAAAGCGCAGATCCCCGTGCCGGTGAAGTCGCTCGATAAACGCAAGGTGGCCGTGAAGGGCTACATGCTGCCGCTGAAGGTCGAGGGCGGGCTGATCACCGAGTTGCTCATCATGCGCGACCAGTCCATGTGCTGCTACGGCACGGTGCCGAAGATCAACGAGTGGGTGAGCGTGAAGATGGTCGGCAAAGGGGTGAAGCCGGTGATGGACGAACCGATCACGATCTTCGGCACGCTCAAAGTCGGTGAGGTGTTCGAGAACGGCTACCTCGTCGGCCTCTACGAAATGGATGGCGAGCGGCTGGGCGGGCCAATCGATCTGTAAAGGCGGCGGCTAAAAACCGCGCCTCACTTGTTCTTCTTCACGAACTCAATCGCGCCGGCGACAAAGGCCGTCGGCTCCTTGGCGAACGTGCCGTTGTCGGTCTCGATGGCCAGCACGCCGTCCCATTTCGCCTTCTTCAACTCGGCGAGCAGCCCTTTGTAATTCGCGTCGCCAGTTCCGACCATCACGTCGAGGATTACGCTCTTGCCGTCGGCGGTCTTCTCCGTCTTTTTGTCCTTGAGATGGATGTCGTACACGCGGCCCTGATATTCCACGAACGCCTTCGCTGCGTCGAAGCCGGCGCCGGTGAGGTGGCCGACGTCCATGCAGACGCCGATGCGCTTGTCGCGGTTCTTGATGACGCTCCAGATTTTCTCCGGCGTGCCGTACACGGATTCTTTGCCGTGGTTGTGGATGGCGAGCTTGATGTCGTATTCCTTCACCAACTCCTCGAGGCCGTCCCACAGCGCCTTGTCGTTCTTCGGCTCGACGATAATCACCTTGATCCCCATCGCCTTCGCGAAGACGAAGAGCTTCCGGTTCTGCTCCTTGTCCGGTGAAGTGCCGGCGACGCCGAACGTATAAAAGTGGATGCCCTTCGCATCGAGGATGGCCTTCTTCTGCTTCGCCTCTTCCAGCGAGCCGGTCGGGTTGATGTGGCTGCCGATGGCCTGCAGGTGCTTCAAACCGTGCTTCTCGGCGAAGGCGACGACTTCGTCGAACTTCATGTTGCGGCAGGTCCACGTCTGCAGGCCGGCCTTCGGATCGGCATCCGCGGCGACGGCGGCGCGGCAGCAGAGCAGTGTGGCGGTGAGCGTGAAGAGAAAGAGGCGGAGTTTCATGACCAAATGTGTTTGTGTTGTGGAGTGATTGAAGCGGAATACGACGTCGTGTTCAACGCGAAAGGTGCGGCTCAACTCTTCGCCGCGTCGAACACCGTGGCGAGCGCCCGCGCGTAGCTCGCGGATTCCTCCGCGGCGGATTCCACGGTGAAATTCAAATCTCTCAAGTGGCCGTCCTGCAGGCCGTACACCCAGCCGTGGACGGAGAGTTGCTGCCCGCGCGCCCACGCCTCGCGCACGAAACTGGTGTCGCACACATTGCTGACCTGCTCGACCACGTTCAACTCGCAGAGCTTGTCCCCGCGCTGCGCCTCGGGCACAGGGGCGAGCCGCGCTTCGTGCTTCTGCCGCACGTCCTGCAAATGCCGCAGCCAATTGTCGGCGAAACCGATCCGGTCACCATTCAACGCCGCGCGCACGCCGCTGCAGCCGTAGTGGCCGCAGACGATGATGTGCCGCACCTTCAGTAGATCCACGGCGAATTGAAGAACGGAGAGACAATTGAAATCCGTGTGGACGACGAGATTGGCGATGTTGCGGTGGACGAATAATTCGCCGGGCAGCAACCCGACAATCTCGTTAGCCGGCACGCGGCTATCCGAGCAACCGATCCAAAGATACTTCGGCGCTTGCTGGCGGGAAAGATCCTCGAAGAATCCCGGTGTCTGCTTCCGCACTCGCGCGACCCAAGACCGGTTGTTTTGAAAAAGGTGCGCGAGCGTGTCCACGATGCTCGCAGTTCAACGCAGCCGGCCACAATGGTCAATCCGGAACTCGCACGACACTTCACTTGCCTATCTTGTCAGCAGGCGTGAGCGAGAGGTCATCGAATCGGATCGGCGTTCCGGAAAATGGATTACCCCAAATGCTCGCGCGACCGGCGGGCGACGCTTCGGCTTCGGTGTGCTGAATCGCCCACGCAGCCGGTTCCGGCGCGCCTTCCTGCCACGCTTTGCCGACGACGGCGAGCCCGCCCGAGTTCAGCGAGCGGATGGAAAGCCGCAGATGCGTCCACTTACCCGATTCCCACGCCAGTGGAACGCTCACCTTCAAATCCTCGCCCTTGTAGAGATCGAGCATCTTCTTCGCCGGCGCGACCTGCAGGCGGTAACCACCCACGCCATTCAATCCCACGCCGAAGACCGGGAAGCGCCGCCCTTTGCCGGTGCCGTGAATGCGCGCGGCCACCGTCACATCCGCCGCTTGGCTCGGGCCAAAGAGCACGCCGAACGTCTCCAGCGGCGCGCCGGGCAGCTCGAGGAATTTATTCCCGCCCTCGGCCTTCACCGCGAATTCGCCGTCCAGCACGAGCATTCCTTCCGGCACCTTCTCCAGCGCGGCTTTCTCGAAGGTCTCCACGAACAGCGGCTTGGCCGGCGCGGCCTGCATTTCCATCGCGCCGACAACAGCCAGCATCGCTACGAATGTGTTCTTCATCATAAATCGTGTCCCATTCACTCGCTCCGCAGAGCATCCAGCAACTCCCCGCGCAAGGCCAGCACTGTCGCGCCCCACGTCCACACCAGCCCCGCGTTCAGCACCACAGCGAGTGTGATGCAGAGTGAAATCGGCGGAGGCTGCGCGCCCGGCTTGAGCCACATCGGCAGCACCGCCACCAGTGCTGCGCCCACGCCTGCACCCAGCCCGAGCAACAGCAATACCGCGTGCTCGCTCACCACGAGCCGCCGCAATGCGCTCGGCCGGAAACCGACCGCCAGTAGCAGCGCCAATTCGCCGCGCCGCTCGAGCACATTGCGTAACACCACCACACCGAGACCGGCGCTCCCGAGCAGCAACCCGAGCCCGCCGAGCACTTGGAACGTGGAAAGATACGTGTTCTGCACCGCGTTGAGCTGCGCCAACCGCCGCGACGCCGGCGCCAACTCGAGGCCCGTATCGCTCAACGCGCGCGTCAGCGCCGCGCTCACATCCGCCGCCCGGTTCGACGGCGCGTCCACGAGGAACATTCGGTAACCCGCCTCGCCGGGGAAACGCTGCGCGAACTCCGCTTCGTCAATCAGCAGACTCCCCTGCAAGATCGAGCCAGCGAGCGACGCCACCAGCCGCACCTTGAATGCGCGCCCGCGCTCGTCAGTGAACTCGATCGTGTCGCCGAGTTTCTTGCCCAACGCCCATTGGATTGAAGCCGCGTCACCGATGGCTGCGACTTCATCCGCCGCCAGCGGTTGATCTTTCATCGGATAAAACTCTCCACGCTTGAGCGCCTTCCACGGACGATCGGGAAGAACGCCATCAACCCGATTGGCAAACGTGAACCGCCCCGCCAACGCCTCCGGGTTCCCGCCAAGCAACCGCGGCTTTTGCGCGCGGTTGAGGTTCAGGCAACTCGCGTCGTCGCCATCGCGCACGCGCAACGCGACAAACGACACGCCTTCGAGCGCCTTCGCATCGAGCCCGAAAAAGTCCCGGCCCGACTGCGTGTTCAAGTCATGCACCACCGGCAGCGCCGATTCGCCGAGCAGTGTGAAACCGCCTGTGCCGCTCGCGCGACTGCTCGCGCCGGCATTTTCATCCAGCCGAAACGCGCCGATGGAAACGACAAGGAAAGTACCACACGCGAGCATCGCCGCCGTGGCGAGACTGCGGCGGCCGCGGCGCGCCACGTTGCGCTCGGCCATGACGGCAAGCGAGAGATGCTCGCCCGCGTCAGCGCGTGACAACCGCGCGAACCACGCTGCCATGAAGGCCAGCGCGGCGATCAAGAGCAACGCGCCTGCCCCGAAGAAAATACCGGCGGCGGCGGCATCCGCAGCAGTGAACGCCCAACCGGTCAGCGCCAGCGCAGACAGGAATGCAACCGTTCCAATCGCGAAGCCGCGGCTTCGTTTTGGCGCACCGTTTTCCGACGCGTGCGATTCCACGTTTTCGTTCGCGAGCAATTCACGTGCAGGCAGAGCGGCTTGCTTGCGCAACGCGAGCCAGAGTGTGGCCACCGCCACCAACACGCTGGCGATGATGCCGAGCGCGAGCGTTCCCGGTGAGCCGTGATAACTCAAGGTCGCGCCACCCACGGCCTCGCTCCAGACAGTCGAAAGCCCGTGCAACATCGCGCGCGCGTACCAGACGCCGCCCGCCGCGCCGAACAGCGAACCGAGTAACGCCAGCGCCGCGCCTTCGCCGAGCAGCAGACGCCGGACTTGTGCGGGCGTGAAGCCGAGCGCGAGCAGCGTGCCAATCTCTTGAGCGCGCCGTTCCACGCCGAGCTGAAAAAGCAATGCCACGAGCAACAACGCAGCGCCGATGAGAAAGAAGCTGAAGCCGATGAACAATCCGCCGAAGTCCTGTCCCTGCGCGCTCGCCGCCAACGCCTGTTCGCGTACCGGCTCGAAACGAAAACCGACGGACGTGGGATCGACTGCAGCGAGGAGTCTGACTTCGATGTCGTCGCGCAATGCGGCGAGCGCGTTGGTGCCGGTCGCACCGGCGGGCAACGGGAAGCGCACCGCCGTGTGCGTGCCGAAGCGATTGCTCCACAGCTTCTCACCCGCCGCGAGCGTCACGAACGCCTTCGGCGTGCCGCGCCATTCTTTCCAGTAACGATCGTCCTGCGGCCGGATTCGGCCGGCTTGAATCGGCAGGCTCGCATCCCAATCGCGCGTGCTCTCGGCTTTGGCCACGCCGGGAAAATCCGGCATCAACGCGCGGTCGGCGTACGGCAACGCGAGCGGCACCACGGCGCGGACGCGAAAGGAATTCGTCCGTTCCTCGAGCGTGCGCGCGGTGCCGACGGCGAAGTAGCGCAGCGCGACCGTATCGCCGGGCGCGGCGCGCAGGTCGTCTGCGAGCCATTGATTGAGAAGGATCTCGTCATCGCTCATCTCCGCCGGCACGAGCGGTGCGCCCGCAGCGGTCACCATCGAGTACGGCGCGGCGCGCACACCGGCGCGGAGTTCGTTGATGAAGTAGGTCTGAATCAATCGCGCACCGGGAAAAGCATTCGTGGCGGCGACGACCACGGGTGGATCGAGGAAGATGCGCGGTGTGCGCAATTCCACGAAACCATTGGTGACATCCACGCGCAGTTCCATCTGAGCGTCGGCGAGTTTCCAAGACGTTCGCAACTGCTGCGCGATGGTTTTGGCCAGCGTCTCCGAATCGGCCTCGGCGGGCTTCAGATCGGACTTCGGCTCGCGGCTAACGAGAAGCAGGTTGGCTCCGTTCACCGCGCCGGCTTCGCGCTGCAATCGGTCCAGCGGGACAAATGCGTTGAACGGCGCGACTTGATTCGCTTGCAGACTGAAGCGACCAAGCTCGGCGTCAGAAACGATGGCGTGAACTTTCAAGCGCAGCGCCGCAGTGGCGTTGTCCTGCGAGGCGAGCGGCGCGTCACGAGAAAGTTGTGAAACGCGCGAGACACGCAGCAGCACTGTGTCGCCGGCTTTCACGCGAAGCTGCGCAGCGAGCGGGGCGTTCAACACCACACCGTCGGCGGGGATTTCACCGAACGCGGGTGACTGACTGGCCAGTTTCCAGAACGCGCCATCCACGCCCAAGGCCTGCACGCGATTGGCGCGAGCCGAACCTTCGCCGCTGCTCATCGTGGCCGGCAACGCCAGTGCCGCGGCGGAAAAAGTCTCGCTGCCAGAAAGGATTTCGCGCGCGAGTGCGGGACGAAAAAAGCGGTCGCCAGTGGCCGCGGCAAGATGTGTTTTGCCGAGTCGAGCCAGCGCCATTTCACGCAGGCTGCCGCGAACGGAATCTCCCACGAGCAACGCGCCGGTGAGGACGGCGGCGCCAATCGCCGCGCCGAGCAGCGTGCCGAGGTGCGCCCGGGCGTGGTAACGCAGACTGCGTCGGATGAGCGTCCAGATCGTCATGCAGAATCCGCCGCAGAGACGTGGCGAAAGTCAGCGTTCATGGGGCGGTGGCGTTGACGAACTGGCCGTCGCACATCTCCAGCACGCGGCTCATGCGACGGGCGAGCTCGAGCGAGTGAGTAACGACGATGAGCGTGACACCTTCCTCGCGATTAAGTTCCACGAGAAGTTGCGCGAGCGTCTCGGCCGAGGCGCGGTCGAGCGCGCCGGTCGGTTCATCGGCCAGCAGCAGTTTCGGCCTGTTGATAAGCGCACGAACGACAGCCACGCGTTGGCGTTCGCCGCCGGAAAGCTGACCGGGTCGGTGCGCGAGGCGATCGGCGAGGCCGACGCGGGCGAGCAGCTTTTTCGCGTAGTCCCACGCCGTCGCGCGGCTCGCGGTGTCACCGCCAGCCAGCGTCGGGACGAGGACATTCTCCAGCACGGTGCATTGCGGCAACAGATGATGAGCCTGAAAAACAAAGCCGATCTCGCGGTTGCGCACGGCGGCCAACTCGCTCTCGTCGAGCGCGGTGATGTCGCGGTCGTCGAGCGTGACGGTGCCGGAACTGGGCCGGTCGAGCGTGCCGAGGATGTTCAGCAGCGTGCTTTTGCCGGAGCCGGAAGGGCCGACGATGGCGACGGTCTCTCCGCGCGCAATCCCGAAGCTGACGCCACGCAGCACTGGCAGTGGCGCAGCACCGCCGGGTCCGGCGTAGTGTTTGGTGATGTTGCTAAGTTGCAGCAGCGGGTTCGGCATAATCACTCCTTCACCCATCGGCGCGCTTTCATCTCGAAGCGAGGCAACGCACCGGCGGGAACGATCGCGACGGGCACGCGCAGAGCGAAGGCGTGGTGGAAGCGCTCCGCGAGTTGCGCGGCGAGCGCAGGGCCGTCGGTGCCGGGCGCGGATTCTATTTCAACACTCAACTCCGCCAGCGCGCGGTCGCGACAGACACGAACGCGGTACTCGGCAACGCCGCCTGCGGCGCGGATGATCTCGTCCACTGCGCTCGGATAAATGTTCACGCCGCGAATCACCAGCATGTCATCCGCGCGCCCGAGAATGCCGCCTTCGAACGCGAGTTCGTACGAGCCACAGGAACACGGCGAAGCGGCGGCGGGCTTCACCAAATCGCCGGTCCGATAACGCAGCAGCGGCGAGCCGGTGCGGCCGAGCGTGGTAAGAATCAATTCGCCAATCTCGCCGGAAGCGATGGATTCGCCGGTGGCTGGATTGACGACTTCAGCGAAGTGCGCGTGCTCGATGACGTGCAGCACACCGGAGCGCGCGGGGCATTCGTAAGTGATCGGCCCGACCTCGGTCATGCCGTGATGATCATGCACGCGCGCGCCCGGCCAGAGCGATTCGATGCGCTGGCGCGTAGCGGGGATGCTGCCGCCCGGTTCGCCGGCGACGATGATTTTCCGCACGGGACTTTGCGCGAGAGGGATCTTCTCCTCCGCAGCCACCTCGCCGAGTCGGATCGCGTAGGTCGGCGTGCAACAGAGAACCGTGGCACGATTCTCCAGAATCATCCGCAGCCGCGCGGCGCTGGAAAGGCCACCGCTGGGAATGCAAAGGCAGCCGAGCTGGACGGCGGATTCAAAGGCGGTCCAGAACCCGAGGAACGGCCCGAAGGAGAAGGCGAAGTAAACGCGGTCGGCGCGCGTGACCTCGGCGGCGCGATACACTTCGGCCCAGTTGCCGAGCATCCATTGCCAGCTCTCGGGCGTGTCGAGCCAGCGCAGCGGCGCGCCACCGGTGCCGCTGGTCTGATGGCAGCGCGTGTAGCGGTCGGGCGCGAAGGTTAGGTTCGATCCGTACGGCGGATGCGCCTCGTGATCGGCGACCAATTCGCTCTTCGTCGTGAGCGGAGAACGTCGCACGAACTCCGCGAGCGACGCGACCTCCGCGGTCACGCCCGCATCGGCGAGTCGGCGGGACTGGAAGCGGTTCGCCGGCAGCAACGCGGCGAGCAGTGTGCGGAGCGAAGCGAGTTGATGAACCTCGATGGCGGCGCGGTTTGGAAAAGCGGCGGCCATCGTGACGCGCGGGGCTGTTTATTTCGCCGCTGGGTTCGCCGGGGCAACCTGCTCGGCGACTGGTTTGGGCGCGCCGCCGGTGTTCGAAGGCGCGTATTTGGCGACAAGGAACGCCCCGAAAGCGGCCAGCACGCAGCCGAGGATGAACGGCACGGGCAGCGACTTGAAGCCCCCTTCCGGCCGATGCAGCAACATGGCGGCGATCGTGTTGATCACGGGCGCACCGGCGAAAACAATCGGCATCACAGCCGCTGGCGCCGCGCCTTTATAAATCTGCGCCGCCGCACCGAGCGCGAGCACGAGTGTGAACGCGCCGATCGCGCCCGCCGCACCGGCGACGAGGCTCCAGCGGATTCCTTCGCCGGTGAAACTCCAGTTCGATCCGCGCAACTGGAGCAGCACCGCCGTGGCGATGCCGATCACGGCGTAGGCGATGCAGACGAACAGGAACGCTTTCAAGCTCGCGTGCGGCGCCTCCGGTCCCATCGGCATGTAGCCGCGGCCCTTGTGGAGGATGACGCCATAGACGCCCCAGGAAAGCACCGTGAGCAGCGCGAAGTAGAGCCACGTGAAATTCGTGCCGGTCGAGTTGTCAGCCATAAGCGGCGCCAGTATAGAGAGGCCGGCGGTTGACTTCAACCGTTTTGCCACGCGGCACGCGCCTCATCAGCCGGCGGCAACAACGGAAGGTGAGCCTCCGGCAATCCTCGGTAAGTGGCGGCGGGGCGCGCGGAGTCTATTGGATAAGATTATGAAGACGCCATTCAAGAACCAGATGGAGAGGGCGGTGCTGAAAGAACCGCCGCACGCGCACCCCGAACTGCGCGCCAGCCAGCCGACCTCCACCGTGCACGAATTGGCGCGGCGGATTGCGACGCACCCTTTCGGCCGCGACCTTTCCGAGGAATATCGTCTGCTGCTGGCCCGTTGCGCTTCGGAGATTGAGTTTGTGGACGGACAGATGGTCGTGCGCGAGGGCGATCCAGCCAACCGCTTCTATCTGATCTTCGAGTGTGAGGTGGCGAACCACTCGCCGTGTCAGCCCAACCGGCGGCCTACTGTCCGAGACAACCTAGCCTCACGCCCGCTGAGACGCTGGGCGGCGCTTGCCAAAAGCGAAGCCAAAATTGTTCACGCTGGGAGAACGTCAGCCCACTCCAACGCGGTCAATAAAGGGTGCGTCTCGGGCAAAAGGCGGCGAGTCGTTTGACCGCCGCTGGCCGATGCTTCACGGCAATGAAAGGATTCGTCTGCTTATGAAACCAATCGGCTTTGGAGAAGCGCTCATCTTCCTCGGCGTCTTGACGGTCGTCGGCAACTACCTCGCACTCATTCATCAATGGCTGAAGAACTCGGACAAGGAATGACGTACCGCCTGTGGGCGGATGGCGCGCGGTCAGGCCAGCATTTCCGCTGGGGCGACCGCGATCAGGCTGTCGATGCTTCTGGGGATCGGCACCGATTTCATCTGGCCGTGCACGTCGCGCGTGACGCACACGACCGTGAGTTTGCCGCGCGCGATCTCCTCCGGCGCGCCCACTTTTCGGAAGCGGAATTGGTAGCTCATCACCTTGCTCCGCTTCTCGCCCACGAGCAGGTGAATCTCCACCTCGTCCTCGAAGCGCAGCGGCTTCAGGTAATCGCACTCGGCGTGCACGCGCGGCCAACCCACCGGCATCTCCGGAGCGTTCGTCATCACCGAGAAGCCGAGCGAGCGGTAGAAGGCGTGCTCCGCGTATTCCATGTAACGGAAGAAATTCGAGTAGTGGACGATGCCGGCCATGTCGGTCTCGCTGAACTCGACACGTCGGACGATCTTGAACTCGTGGGCCATACGCCAGTCACTCTGCCGGTTTTGGCAGCGCTTGGAAAGCCTCGATCAATCCGCGCGCCGCGCGGTCCACGCTGAACTTCTCCAGCACCGCCTGGCGGCCCGCTTCTCCCAATGCACGTGACCTCGCCGGTTCCGCGAGCAGCGGCTCCACGGCATCGGCCAACGCCTGCGGCGTGGCGGGATCGAAACAAACGCCACCGCCGGTCGCCGCGATGATCTCCGGGAACGCCGCCACGCGCGGTTGCACCACCGGCACGCCCGCCGCCAGCGCCTCGACGAGATACAGCCCGAACGCCTCGCCGTACATCGCTGGAACGGAAAGCGCCGAGAGCGAGCGGAGGAACTCGATCTTCGCGGCGCGGTCGAGGTTGGGATGGAACGACACGTCGCCGAGCAACCCGCGCGCACGCAACCGGCGGCGCAGTTCCTCGACGAACAGCTCGTCGGTCGGGCCGCACGAACCGCCGATGCGCAGTTGCAGATCGGGCACGCGATTGCGTTGCTTGAGCAGAATGAACGCATCGATCAACATCTCCAGTCCCTTCTCGCGGCACATCCGCGCGAAGAAACCGAGCGCGGGCGGGCGCGGCGGGCGCGGCGCAGGCGCGTAGCCGTCGAGGCTGATCCCATTGAAAACAACGCGCAGTTTCGCGGGCGGGATCTCTAATCGCGCCGCCATCCGCCCGCCGTAGTAAAGGCTCGGTGCGATGAACAGATCGACCTCGCGTCCGCGCGCGGTCATCTCGCGCCAGACGGCTTCGCGCGGTTCGGGCGGCATGGCATCGATGAAAGCGTCCTCGCCTTGCAGCGTGCAGACGACCGGCGCGAGCAGCTCGGCCTTCAACCGGCGCGCCATCCCGAGCAGCATCGCGTTCGAAAGGCAGATCACGTCTGGCCGCGGCTGCGTCTTCAGCCATGCGATGAGTTCGTCCAGCGCGCGCGCTTGGTTCCCCGCCTCGCCGCCCAGCATCGAGAGCGTCAACTCGCCCACATCCTCCGCGCGCGTCTTGGCCGCGCGGCCGCCGGCCCATTTGAGCAGACGCGGTGAATCAAGCCGGCGCCGGAGCCAGTCGGGCGCCTTGCGGAAGAACGGCAGCGCTTGGTCGAGATAGACGTTCACGCCGCCGAAGAAGATCGGTGCGCCGCTCTGGTCGGCTTCATCGAGCGTCATCGGCAGATAGAGCGGCACCATCAGCGGTTGATGGCCGAGCGCGCGCCACGCGGCGACGAGGGCGTTGTCGCGGAAACAATTCCCGCAATACATCCCGCCCGCGCCGGGTGTGATCTGGACGATGTTCAGCTGATAATCTCCTGTTCACGCGGTGCGCCGAGCGGGAGGTCGTCCGGCAGCGGGACGAATTCGCGGAACTTCTGCCAGAGGGGCGTGAAGTCTTTGTCCACATCGCCGGAGAGGCAGTCGGTGATGTCGCCGGCCGCGTCGGGATATTTGTCGATGACCTTCTTGAAGGAGAAATCGGGCTGGTAAAAGGCGTACACGAGCTTGCGCATGTTCTCGATGCCGCGGCGCAGGCCGGCGGCGTAGTCGGCGAAGCGCGCGGGTGAAAGGTCGTTCGCCGCGAGTCCGGCGTGCACGGCGTCGCCAGCCAGCACGCCGCTCTTGAGCGCGAGCATCAGGCCGGAGCTGAACACGGGGTCGAGGAACGCAAAGGCGTCGCCCGCGAGCAGCAACCCCTCGCTCGCGCAGTGGCGGGCGTGGAAGGAGAACTCGCTGGTGACGTGGTACGGGCCTGTCTGCGCGCCGACGGAGAGTTGGTCCTGGATCCAAAGGTTCTGCCCGACCTCGCGCTGGAACATCGCCTGCGGATCGCGCACGCCGTCGCGCGAGAGGTACTTGCCCTCGGCCACGACGCCGACGCTCACGAGATTGTCGTGCAGCGGGATGTGCCAGAACCAGCCCTTCTCCGGCACGAAGGCGACGGTGGTCTGCCCCTCGTCCACGCCGCACTCGCGCTTGGAGCCTTTGTAATAAGTCCAGACGGCGACCTTGTTGAGGAACGGATCCTTCACGCGCCAGCCCTGTCGCAACGCGCCGAAGGCCTCCTTGCCGGTGCAATCGAGCGTGATCGGCGCGCGGTGCTCACACACCGTGCCATCCCTGTGCCGCGCGCGGACGCCGACGACGCGTTTGCCCTCGCGGAGCAACTCCGTCACCGTGACCTCTTCAAGCACGGTGGCGCCCTTGGCGCGGGCGTTCTCCATCACCATCTGGTCGAACTCGGCGCGGAGCACCTGCCACGTCTGCGCGACGGTGGCGCGATCGTAACGGTTGAAGAAGTAGAACGGCTGGCTCGCCCGGCCGTTCGGCTGCACGAAGATGACGCTGTACTTCTTCTGGAAGGCCGAGTCCTTCATCCTCCCGATCAACCCAAGCCGTTCCAGCGGTCCGTAGGTGAAAGGGAGCAGCGACTCACCGATGTGGTAGCGGGGGAATTTCTCGCGCTCCAGCACCAGCACGCGACGGCCGTGCTCGGCGAGAACGGTCGCCGCCGCACTGCCGGCCGGCCCGGCGCCGATGATCACCGCGTCGTGATGGGATATCTCAGACATCGTTCACTACTCAACATTCACTTCGTACCCACCGGCGGCAGTATCTCGACGATCTCCGCCAGCGTTTCGCCGGCGAGGTTCATCAGCGTGTTGCGCCGGGCCCACAACACGTGCGCGCCGGTGAAGCCGAGCACCTCGGCGATGAGCTTGTCCGAGGCGACCTTCAGGAACGCCTTCGGCCGGCTGTCGTGGGCGATCGCGCACTCGCGCAATATCGTGCCCAGCGGACGGTGCTCGGCGAGGATTAACTCGCGCGCCGCCGCGGGGAAGCGGTCGAGATAAATCTTGATCGCGCCGAACTCGACCGGCTTCTCCGCGCCGTTGAGCAACAGCACCACTTCGCGGAAATACTCGTCGCCCTTGACCCGCCGGCCGAGCACGCGCAGATGGATCGTGCCGGCGTGAAACCGCTCCAGCGTCGGCGTCATGTCATCCTGATGCACGAGCAGCGTGCGGTGCGGTTCGGGCACCTCCTCGCCTTCGACCCGCTGCCACGGCGGCAGCGACAATCCCGCCAACGCGTAGAACTCGTCCAGCGGATGAACCAGTCCCGCGGTGCTGAGGTAGGCTTCGGGTTTGTTGGGCATCGGAAAATCCTATGCGTAACGCGCGGCGCGGTGCTCGGGCAGGAAGAACTCGTGCAGCAACCGGTCCACCTGCAAAAGCCCCTCGCGGGTGAGCTTCAGTTCATCGCCCTCCGCGCAGAGGAAGCCCCAGTCCTTGAGCGTCTGCAGCGGTTTGGCGAACTGCACGCACGGGTCGGCGCCGAACTTCTCCGTGAAATAGGCGCGGCTCACATGGCCGAGCTTGAGCTGCAGGATGAACTCGCGGATGTAACGCTCCCCGGCCGTCGGCGTGAGCGCGCGGTGGACGGGCGATTCGCCGGCGTTCACGCGCTGCACATATGGATCGAAGTCATGGTGGTTCTGGTAATGGACGCCGTTGATGTGGCCGAAGCTCGCCACGCCGAGCGAGAGCAGATCCGCGCCGGCCCAGAGACGATCGCGGTACACGAACTTCGCCCCCGGCTTCTTCACCGCCGTGTAGGCGCTGGCCACGGTGTAGCCGGCCTTCTGCAACTCATCGAAAGCGTAGCTCACCCAGCCGCGTTTCACGTCCCAATCGGCCACCGGCGCGACGAGTTTCCCCTCGGCCTTCATCTGCTTGTAGATCGTCGTGTTGTACGGGATCTCCATCTCGTAGATCGTCACCGAGTCAGCCGACAGCTCGATCGTCTTGCGGACGCACTCGCGCCAGTTCGCGTCCGTCTCCTCCACCATGCCGGCGATGAGGTCGATGTTGATCTGCGGAAAACCAATCGCGCGCGCGTAGGCGTAGGCGCGGCCAATCTCCTTGCTGTGATGCGCGCGGCCGTTGATCTCGAGAATGTGATCGTCGAAATTCTCCACCCCGAGCGAGAGCCGCGTGACGCCGAGATCGCGGATAGCCTTGAGCTTGTGATCGGTGAGCGTGCCCGGCTCGGCTTCGAAGGTGACCTCCTCCATCGCGTCCCACGGCAGGCGGCGCTGCATCTCACCGAAGAGATGCTTGAGCTGATCCACGGAAAGGTAACTCGGCGTGCCGCCACCGAAATAGATGAAGCTCGGCTTGCGCCCGCCGATAAAGGGCTTCGCAGCGTACCCATCCAGCTCGCGAATCACCGCCTCGATGTAACTCTTGATCGCCGCCGAATCCTTGTCCGTGTACACGCGGAAATAGCAGAAATGACAGCGCTTCCGGCAGAACGGGATGTGGAGGTAGATGCCGAGCGGATTGTCCGCGCGCGGCGCGCGTTCGAGGGCAGCGTGGAACTCGCCGAGCGCCTCCGGCTTCCAGAACGAGAACGGCGGATAGTTCGAGACGAAGTAGTTGCCCACCGTCGTCTGCTTCTCCAGCGGCGGCGCGCTGGGCGCGGAAATCTGTGTGCTCGTGCTCATCTCAATCCTTCATCAAAAACGTCTCATACTCCTTCACCGGCGCAGGCTTGCGACATTGGGCCGGCTCCAGCGCGAACCCTTCCGACCGCAACCGCACCGGCTGATTTCACGGTGCGCCACCACGGCGTGATCCGCTTCTGGCCGGCAGCGGACGCTTCCTCGGCTGCGTGCGCGGCGATCCACGCGAAAATCCCGGCGGTGAGCGGACAACAGAGCGTGGCCTTGTCCTGCCGTGCCAGCCGCGCGCGGATCTGATCGAGGGTCGTGAGTCGGCCCTTCGGCACCGCGCGCATCGCCGCATCCACCTCGATCGGCGCGAGCACCACCATCGTGCCTGCGCCCCAGCGCCGGATCATCCCGCCGCTGATCGGCACGGTCTTCGGCAGACCATTGCCGCCCGCCAGCTTCTCCCGCCACGTATTGCGCGCGCGTGAACATCACTTCGCCTTTTTTCCAAAACAATAAACAACGCCATCGTCGGCCCCCACGATCACCCTGCCACCGGCCACGGCGGGGGAGCTGTTCACGCCCTGCCCGATTTCATAGCTCCACAGCTCCTTGCCATCCGCCAGCGACACGAGATAAAGCCGGCCATCCTCCGAACCGAACACCACTTTATCGCCGCAGACCACCGGCGAACTGTCCACCTTGCCGCGCGTCGGAAAAGTCCAGAGCAGCTTGCCATCCGCGCGCGCCACGCAATGCAGGCGCTTGTCGCGTCCGCCGAAGACGACGCGGTCGGCCGTGAGCGCCGGCGACGAGAAATACGGGAACGCGCGGTCGCTATATTTCCAGATGACTTTGCCCGCCGCGAGGTCCACGCAGAGGAACTCGTTCTCGTAATGGCCGACGAAGAAATGGTCCTTGTCCAGCGCGCCCGAGGCGGCGATGTACGCGCCGGCCTCGACTTCCTTGAGCTTCCTGCCATCAGCCAGCGAGAGCACATGCAGCAGCGCGTCGCAGCCGCCGAAGACGGTTTTGCCCGCCGCCACGGCCGGCGCGCCGTTGATGTAATTGCCGGTCTCGTACACCCAGTTCGTCTTGCCGGTCTTCGCGTCGAGGCAGTGCAGCTTGAAATCATAACTGCCCACCACCACCCAGTTCGCGTCGCCCTTCGGTGAACGCACCCAGTTCGGCGCGCCGAGAATCTTGTCGCCGGTCTCGTGTTTCCAAAGCGGCTTGCCGCTCGCCGCATCGAACGCGTACAGAAAGGAATCGGTCGAGCCGGTGAACACTGCACCGTCGAGGAAGAGAGGCGCGGATTCCACGCCGCCGCCCGTCTTGAAGTTCCACAGCTTTTTCCCGTCGGCGAGATTGAGCGCGTAAAGATGGCCGTCGTCCGAGCCGATAAAAACGCGGCCGGACGCAATGATTGCCGAGGATTTCACCGACCCGCCCGTCTTGAAACTCCAGAGCAACTCCAACTTGTCGGGCAACGCGCCTGCTGCCACGCCGTGTAATCCCGGCCCGCCGCGGAACATCGGCCAGTCCGCTGCCGCCACCACCGGTTTGGCCGGCGCGGCAGCGTTGCTCACGTTGAGCGTGCTCGCCAGCACGAGCGCTCCGCACAGAGATTTGCCAGCCCAGTTCATTGCGCGATAGATTCCACAGTTCAT
>SIAT01000021.1 GCA_009691645.1 Pedosphaera sp.
GCGCTCGGATGATTGTGGCTCTCGATCTTGAACGCGATGGCCACACCGTCGCCGATGTCGATGATGCCCGCGTTCTCCTCGCCCGCGCCGACAAGAATCTTCGGCGACTTTGTCGGAAAAGTTTTGAGCAGCGGCTTGGTGTTTTTGTACGAGCAATGCTCGCTCCACATCACACTGAAAATACCCAGCTCCGTGTAGTTGGGCGCGCGACCGAGGATCTCAATCGCCCGCTGATACTCCTCCGGCGTGAGGTTGTGCTTGGCGACCAGCTCGGGCGTGATGGCAGGGTCGATCATCGGAATCAAAATACTTCAGGCCGCCTTGACGCTGGCTCGCTGCTGCAGCGCGTGGATGAGGCTCTCAAAAATCAGCCGGCCGTCGGCGCTGCCCAACAGCGGCTCGCTGGCGCGTTCGGGATGCGGCATCAGTCCGGCCACGTTGCGGCCCTCGTTGCAAACGCCGGCGATATTCAGCAGCGAACCATTCGGATTCGCGGCATCGGTCAACGCGCCGCTGGCATCGCAGTATTGCCAGAGGATTTGCCGGTTTGCCTGCAACTTTTGCAACGTCTCGTCGTCAGCGAAGTAGCAACCTTCGCCGTGGGCGATCGGTACGCGCAGCGGTTTGTCGGCGGGGATTTTGTTCGTGAACGGCGAGTCGGTCGTGGCCGCCTTCAGATGAACCGTCTCGCAGCGGAACTGGAGCGAGCGGTTGCGGACGAGCGCGCCGGGCAGCAGGTGCGCCTCGCAGAGAATCTGGAAACCGTTGCAGATGCCGAGCACGTGACCGCCGTTGTCGGCGAATTGTTTCACGGCCTGCATCACGGGGCTGAACCGCGCGATGGCGCCGGTGCGGAGATAATCGCCGTAACTGAAACCGCCGGGCACGAGCACCGCATCCACATTGCCGAGCGTCGTCTCTTTGTGCCAAAGCAACCGCGCGGAGTGGCCGAGCACGTTTTGCAGGACGTGGACAGCGTCCTGATCGCAGTTCGAAGCGGGAAATTGGAGGACGGCGAAATTCATTCGATCTCGAACCGGTAATCCTCGATCACGGGGTTGCTGAGAATTTTGCGGCAGGCGTCATCGATCTGTTTGCGAACCGCCTCCTTGTCCGTGCCGCTCAGCTCCACCTCGATGTATTTGCCGACGTGGACCGCGCCGACGCCGCTATAGCCCATGTGGGCGAGGGTATTTTGAACCGTCTTGCCCTGCGGATCGAGCACGGCTTTCTTGGGCGTGATGATGATTTTGGCTTTCATTCGGGACGGGCTCAAAGCCCACAAAAACGCGCCGATGTTGCGGGAGTCGTCGTCGTGTGGCTAGAACTATTTGTTCAGAAGCCGTCCGCACAGTGGAGAAAAGGTTTCAGCCGCCATCCAACGCGTGTTAAACTCACCGAACTATGCCTCGGAACGGCACTTGTCGCCAGCTCGCCCCGGTCGTGTTGGGGCTGCTCTGCTTGTTCGTGACGGTCGGCACCGCCCTCGCTCATAAGACCAGTGACAGCTACCTCGGCCTGACCGTCGAAAGAGGCAAGATCACCGGCCGCTGGGACATCGCTCTGAGCGATTTGCAGGAGGCCATCGGTTTCGATGACAACGGCGATGGCACGGTGACGTGGACTGAACTCAAGGCCCGCGAACACCTCATCGCGCCGTATGCTTTCTCGAACCTCACCATTCGCGCCGCCAACACCATCGCCACGCCGCGGCACAAGTCACTCGACTACGAAGCGCACGAAAGCGGCGCTTACATCATCCTCCGCTTCGATCTGGAAGGTGTCATTCAACCGGATCAACTCACCCTCCACTACGAACTTTTCTTCAAGCACGACCCGCTGCATCGCGGCCTTTTCCGACTCGCCGCAATCGAGTTGGGCCAGGCCGAGCCGCGCATCCAGACCGCCATCTTCAGCCCCTTCACGCCGTTGCAGAAATTCCTCATCCGCGAACCCAGTGCGTGGCGGCAGTTCGCCAACTTCGGCCGCGAGGGCGCCTGGCACATCTGGATCGGTTTCGACCACGTGCTCTTTCTCATCGCCCTGCTACTGCCGGCCGTGTTGCGGCGCGAGCGAGGCCAGTGGCGCAGCGTGGGTGAATTCAGGCCGGCACTCTGGGAAGTACTGAAAATCGTGACCGCCTTCACCGTCGCCCACTCGATCACCCTCGCGCTGGCCGCGCTCGAGATCGTGCGGCTGCCGTCGCGTTGGGTGGAGACGGCCATTGCCGCCTCCGTCGCGCTCGCCGCGCTGAACAACCTGCGGCCGTTCTTCGAGAAACGCGGCTGGTGGGTCGCGTTCGGTTTCGGCCTCGTACACGGGTTCGGATTCGCCTCCGCGCTCGGCGACCTGGAGTTGGGGCGCGATTCGCTGGCGTGGACGCTGGCCAGCTTCAACCTCGGTGTCGAGCTGGGCCAGCTCGCCATCGTGCTCGTTTTCCTGCCGTTCGCCTTCGCGCTGCGCCACTCGTGGTTTTACCAGCGGCTCATCTTCCAAGGCGGCTCCGTCTGCGTGGTGTTGATCGCCGTCACGTTGACGGTCCAGCGGTGCTTCGATCTGAAGCGGCTGACCTTCTGAAGAAACTCAGCTCTCGAGCTTAAAGCGGATAGGCACTTGCGCGCGGGCTTTGACGGCTCGGCCCGCGGCCCGCGCAGGCTCGAAGTGCCACCGCTGCACTGCATCGACCGCGGCGGTGTCGAGCGACTTGTGGCCGGAGCTTTGTTCCACTTCGACTTTCAGCGCCGTCCCTTCTTCGCTCACCTCCACGCGTAGAAGCACGAGACCTTCCAGCTTCTCGCGACGGGCCGCGGCGGGATAACGCGGCGCGGGATTCAACCGATAAGCAATCGAACCCGCACCACCAAAGCTGGCGGAAGGCGACTCGCTCCCACGCGTCGAACCTTCTGCAGGACCAACAGGCAGCGGGCCGAAATCCGCCGGCGCGAATACGGGCACTGCGGCCGCGAGTTGGCTGGCACAGGTCAAAGTCTCCACACGCGATTCGGTGGACACGACCGAAACAGATGCGACAGCACTGCGTACCTCGAAGCCCCTGGCGGCTGATAACACAGCCGACGGCGCGGACAACGCGAGTGCCTCCTGCTTTTGCGCGAGCGTTGCCGAAGGCGCAGGCAATGCATCAACCGCTACGGCCGGCAACGGTTTAGGCAACGTGTCGGGTTCCAACACGGTCATCTCGAGAATGATCGGCACGTCGGCCGACGGTATCTGGACAGGGCGCGAGTTGAGGCACGTGAGCGCGACCGCACCCGCGGCGCCGTGGACGGCGAGCGACAAAATCAGGCTGATGGTTTGAGATTTTTTCATGGCACAGATTGTGGTTTGGATGTCTCTGGCTTCCTGTCGAGGCGACGCGGCGAGGTGACGAAAAAGAGCGCGATGCCGGCGAGCGACACGCAGAAGATGCCGAACGTGGTGAGCGTGAGCACCGCGTCTCGCGCGGTCTTGTTCGGGATGAAGTTCAGCTTGTGCAGCGTGCCGAAGATGTTCGCCTCGAACTGCCGGTAGTTGTCCGTGTGGCGCGTGACGCTCTCGGTCATCGTGGAAACGTAAATGCGCGTCTTGATCCCGTCACCGCGGTCGAAGCGATACACCGGCAGGATGCGGAAGATGTTGATGTATTCGCGATTGAACTGCGTGAGGAAATCCGCCTGCCGCAAGTCAGCGGCCTCGGCGTGCAGGAAACGCGCGGCGATCTCGGTGGCGAAGACCGCGTCGCGCTTCGGGTCCACCTCGCCGGTATCGGCACTGACATACTGCGCGGAACCGTGGCCAGCGGGCCGGATCACGTACCACGGACGGCCGCCAATCGCGCGGAGGTTCACTGCGCGCGCGCCGTTCGTGGAGGGTGGCAGCTTGGCGAGCGCCTCGGCCGGCGCAAGTTTCACCGCGGCAAAATCGAGCGCAGGCCCCGACGGCACGGCGGGCGGTGGCGGTGGCTGCGACCACGTCATCACGTTGTGCAAGATGCCGCTGAACGAGGCGACCAAAGCCGACACGCTGAACGCGAGGCCGATCCAGCGGTGCAGTTTGCGAAGTGTGGCGGAGTTCATCTTACGTTCAAAAGTTTTACCAGCGCGCCTCAATGCCGCCGTACACGGCGCGGCCATCACCGGGATAAAACACCGCGCTGCCGGCGCCGCCGGTGCGGGTGAGCGTGGTGGTGGCGATGTATTTCTCGTCCGTCAGATTGCGCGCCTCGATGAAGGCGGACCAACACTTGCCGCGATAGCCGGTCTTGAATCCGAGCACCGCATAACTCCGCGTGTGAAGCGTGTCGGCGAAATCGGCGGAGTAGGCATCCGGCACGGCCTCGATATTCGGCCCGGCGTAGAAACCGCAGGCGTGTTCGTAAAGCAACTCAGCTCGCAGGTAATGCTCCGGCAAACCGGGAAGCGGTTTGTCAGCGTAGTTCGGATCGTCGCCGAAACGGAAATGGCTCCAGAGATAATTCAGCCGCAACGCGAGATGATCGCCGTTACGCGGATTCGCGTCGGTCGCGAAGACGCCATCCACGAGGCGCACGCTGCCGGACAACTCCACGCCTTGATGCGTGGTCTCGCCGGCGTTCACCGTGCTGGCGGTGGCCAGCGTCGGGTCTACTGTGAGCAGTTCATTGCGCAGCCAACTGTGATACCACGAGAGATCCCAGGTGAAACGACCACTCTCGCCGCGCGTGCCCAACTCGACTGTCGTGCCGGTCTGCGCGTCGAGATACTTCGCGATGCCGCTCTGATAAAGCTCGCCGAAAGTCGGCGGCTCGAAGCTGCGGCTCACGTTCCCATAGAACTGAACCTTGTCGGTGTGATCATAACGCAGACCGGCTTTCGGGATGATCTCGAAGAAACTCTGCTCGTTCGACTGCGTGCCCGGCAGACGATCCTCGAGTTTGCGCACCGCACGGCTGGCCTGCGCCCCGGCCACCAGCGCCAGTTGCGGCGTGATGTAGAACTGGTTCTCCGCGTAGAGATCGAGGTTCCACGCAGACTGCACGGCATCGCGACTCTGCGCACCTTTGGCGCCGGAACTATTCGCGAACTCCGCGGTGTCGTTGGCGCCGTACACGGGATTGAAGCCGAGCGTGAAGGCGTTCCGATGACCGAACAGTTCACCCTCGCCGCGCCAGCGCAGCTCTGCGCCGAAGTCGTCCGAACGTTGGTCGATGTAGGTGGACGAAAGCGGGTGATCGAGGTCCTTGTGCGACCACCACGCGGAGAGTTCCAAGCGACTGCGGTCGTCGCCGATCACCGTGCGACTGGCGAGCCGGCTGAGCACCACATCGCGCCGCTGATTTTGACTCACGCTTTTGGCTTGTTTCGGATCGGTGAGAAATTCTGACAGCGTGAGCGCGCCCGGCAGTTCGCTGTCGGAAATCGCGTGAGTGAAATGGAGACGCGTCTCGGCGTCATCGCGGAACCGCCAGCCGAGATTCGCGTAGGCGCGATGCGCAGCGACCTGCGTGTGGTCGCGATACCCATCGGCGGAATAATGCGAGAGCGAGGCGTAGTAATCATATTTACCCACCACGCCGCCACTGGAAGCCTGCGCGCGCGTGTGACCAAAACTGCCGTACTCGGCTCGCGCTTGAAACGGCGCGGCATCGTAGCCCGTGCGCGAAACCATGTTGATCGCGCCGCCGAGCGTGGTGCCGCCGTAGCGCAAGGCGTTCGCGCCCCGAAAAACTTCGGTGTAACTCGTCGCCAGCGGTTCGATGGATTGGAAATCGAAACTGCCCTCGGCAAGGTTCACAGGAATTCCGTCCTGCATCAGTTTCAGCCCCTTGCCGTGGAAAGCGCGCTGGATACCCGAACCGCGGATGGAGAGCCGTGAATCCTCCGCGCCCCAACGCGGCTGGATGAAAACGCCCGGGGCGTAATCGAGCATGTCCTTCAAGTTCGACACGCGGCCGCGCTCGTATTCCTTCGCTTCGATCACGCTCACGCCGCCGGGTGTCTGGCGCGACTGCTCACGCGCGGTCGCCGGCGAGGGGACGGTGAACGCCTCGGCCGCGCCTTTCACCACCACCTCGGGCAAAGTAACGGGTTTGTTTGTCTGCGTGTTTTGGGCGAAGCCCAGACTGGCCGCGCCAAGTAATGCGCAGGCGGCAATTGCAATCCGCAGTGAGCGGGCAAAAATGGTTGTCACAAACTTCACGTCAAAATTTGGTTGTCAAAATCGGGTTGTCGAAGCGGGAAGGCGCGAAAAGCTGGCGGGTGGCTACTCAGCTTGGTTGCCTTCCCGCAGTGGCCCGCACACGAATTCTAAACGTGCGCAAAGACGACTGAATCGAGGCGCTTGGCCTCAAAGGCAGCACACCACCAAAGGTGTGGCGCGGGAAGAATCAGGCCGCGCGAGGAGGCGGCACCGGCGGGGCGAGGGGGCGCGCTGTGAGGAAAACCGCCACGGGGAGCGCGTCGGTGGAAATCTGGAGAGAGGTCAACGTCCACGCGGCCGGCGCACAGAGGCCGTCGAGTTTGAGGCTCGTTTTGCTGAACTCATCCTTCGGCACGGACTTCTTGCCATCCTCGACGAACTTGCAGAGCTGACAGGGATGCTGGCCGTCGAACGTTTTGCCGATGGCGACGCCGAGCGAATCCTGCTGCGAAAATTTAACGGCCATGCCGACCCACGCGGCGGATTGGAGCACCGCCCAGTGCAGGCCCAGTGTGAGGGCCAGCGCGGCGACGACCAACCATTTTGCGACGCGGGTCATTTGCGTTCAGTGTTCGACGGCTCAGGGCGCGGGCGCATTCGGTGCATTCACGACGCGCAGTTCATACATCGGCGACATCTGGCTATTGGAGCGGCGCACGGGCACATCGTAGAACTGGTAGTCCACGCGGACGCGATAGAGCAAATTGCTGGCGCCGATCTCGAGCGGCAGCAGCGCTTCCCAGCGGTTCTTGGTCATCTTGGTGCGCTGCATCACGAAGTTGTTCGTACCCACCTGCACGACCGGCTGGATGCTCTCATCCACCACGGCGCGCTGGTTGGTTTCCCACATGATTTCGACAGGGTAAAAACCCGCGCTGCTGCGCGATAACTGGGTCGGTGTGAGATTGGTGATGGAGGAGTCGGTGACGACGCAACCAGCCAGCCAGATCGGCAACCACAAAAGCCAAAGGAAATTCCACTTCATAAACGAGCGGTAAGATTCGCATCGCGCCGGCCGGTTGTAAAGTTGCTTTTCACACGCTGAGCCGCGCAGATGGTTTTGGTTTTGCGTTTGACCCCGCTCACGAAGCGCGGGTAGGGTTCGCCTCCTTAATTTATGTTTGGAACGATTCGTAAACATCAGAACTGGCTTTGGGCGGTCATCATCACGGTCGTCATCATCAGCTTCGTCATCTTCTTCAGCCCGGACGCGCGCATCGGCGGCGGCGGCGCTGGCAATTCCGAGTGGTTCGAGGAAAACATCCCGACCGACCGTTACAACGCCGCCCGGCGCGAAGCGATCATTGGCCTGTTGTTGAACCAATACACCCGCCGACTCGAAGACCTGCCCGGCGTGGATCTCGACGGCGATGGCACTAACGACCTCGCGCGAGTGGATTTCGAGACGCGCAGTCGCCTGCGCCTCCTGGACCAACTCCAAACGCAAAAGGTAGCGGTGGATTACGATACCGTGGTGCGCCGCATCAAGACGATGCCGCAGTTCAGCAGCCGCACAGGCGAGTACGAGCCGGAGGCTTACAACGCCTTCGTCCAAAATCTCGGCCGCTATCGTCTGGGCGAAGATGACTTCCACCGTTACGTGCAGCACGACTTGGCGACCATGCACATCGCCGAGTTGAACGGCCTCGCCGGCCGCCTCTCGCCCGCGCGAGTGGCCGAGCCGGTCTTCCGCCGCCAGCACGAGCAGCTCGTCACCGAAGCGCTGTTCTTCCCGGCAACGAACTTCACCGCCGCCGTCACCAACTTCGCTCCCCTGCCCCAGTTCTATACGAATCAAGGCGCGCTCTATCGCGAATCGGAAAAGCGCCGCCTCGCCCACATCGTTTTCGCCAACTCGAATTTCCTCGCCGCCGCCGATCTGCGCCTCACCAACCTCACCGTGCAAGTGGACGACATTTTCAAGCGCGTGAATCCGACCCAGTTCAAGGACGCCAACGGCACGGCGATGAGCACCAACGGCATCAAGCAGCTCATCCGCGAAGATTTCCGCAAAGCTCAAGCCTTCGAGTTGGCCCGCGCGCGCGCCAATGCGTTCGCAGAAAAACTATTTGCCCAGGAACCGCTCAAAGCCACCAACCTCTGGAAGCTCGCCGCCAGCGAGACCAACGCGCCCACGGTCGAGATCGTGACACTCGCCGAGCAGGAGGTCGCCAGTAAATTCCAACTCGCCGGCGCCAGCGCCGCGCGGCTCTTCCGCCTCACTGAGACCGAGCCGATCACCGAGCCGCTGGCCGGTGCCGAAGGCATTCATTTCTTCGCCCTACTCGGCAGCGAAGCGAGCCACCTGCCTCCCTTCCAAAAGCTCGCGGGCAAAACGCTCGACGACGTGAAGAAGCATTTCACCGAAGCGCAATCGCGCGACCTCGCCCGCGCCAGCGGCCGCATCGTGCACGCCACGCTGACCAATGCCCTCGCGCAGGGCAAAGACTTCGCCGCCGCCAGCACCGCCGCGAAAATGAACGCCGAATCGCTCCCCGCCTTCTCCGCAGATACCGACACTCTGCCCGCACTCACCGGCCGCGCTGATTTGCCGGAGTTGCTCACCGCCGCCGCCAGTCTCACCGCGGGCAAAACCAGCACCTTCATCGAGACTCAGAACGGCGGTTTCATCCTCCACCTCAAGTCACGCCAGCCGGTCGCTGCCGAGAAATTGAAAGAGGAGTTGCCGAAGTTCATCGACACCTATCGCCGTTTCGCCGAACGCGCCGCTGCGCGCGAATGGTTCCGCAAGCAGGAAGAAGAGCTGGTCAAGCAACTGCGCGCCGAGTTGAGCGCCGCGAAGCTCGCCGGCAAAGCGCGCGCCCACTAACAGTGGCCGGCACAATCAAGCTCTCCTCCCCCGCCACTCAGGAGTTCTGGGAGATCCCGATCCTCTACGAGGACGCCCACCTGCTCGCGCTCGACAAGCCCGCGCGCTTGCTCACCTCGCCCGACGCCGACGATTTGCTGCGCCCGTCGCTGATGCAATTGCTGCACGCGAATATCGCCCGCGGCGCGAAGTGGGCCACGGAAGGAAACATCACCTACCTCGCCAACACTCACCGACTCGACTCGGAGACCAGTGGCGTGATCCTGCTCGCCAAAGACAAGCCCGCGCTCATGACGCTCGCCGACCAATTCGGAATCGAGAACCCCGGCAAGGTCTATCTCGCGCTCGTTCACGGTTCGCCGAGAGAAAACCAGATCAAGGTCGCCGCCAAACTCGCGCCGAATCTGGGCGAGGTCGGCTTCATCCGCGTGGATCCGAAGGAGGGCAAGAAAGCGCTCACCCACTTTGAAGTGCTCGAACGTTTCCGCGGTTACACGCTAGTGAAATGTTCGCCGCACACCGATCGCACGCATCAGATTCGCGTCCACCTCCAGAACACCGGGCTACCGATCGTGGGCGATACGCTCTACGGCGGCCGGCCGCTCCTGCTCTCTGTGCTCAAGCGCGATTACCGGCTCAAGCCCAATCGCGTGGAGAATCCGCTCCTCGGCCGCGTGGCACTGCACGGCACCGAGCTTCACTTCACCCATCCCGTCACCAGCCAGCCAGTGGACATCACCGCGCCGTGGCCGAATGATTTGACCGTGGCGATGAAGTACCTCCGGAAATACGTCGCGGCGTAAAAACTACGGCCGAAGAAAATCCGGACGCGCGAAGATTTCGGCCCGTTCCGCTACCGCGGCACATTCAATCGGCGGATCGCTTCGAGCATCTCGGGATTCTTCGCCAGCACCAGCACCAGCTGGTAACCGATGTACAAAGCGAATCCGAGCAGCAGCGCGCCGGACACGCGCGCCAACCCCGCCAGCGTGCGGTCGGAGAACCGCTGGTGGCCGAGCGAAGCGCCGTAGCTCAGCGCTGTGAACCACGCCGTGCAGCCGATGGCCACGCCGCCGATGCAGAACGATTTGCTCGTCCAACTCACGTCCACCCACGCGCGACTGATGAAGTTTCCCGCCAGCGTGATCCAAAGCAGGATCACCGCCGGATTCGCCAGTACACGGAGGAAGCCTGTGAGGAACGATGTGTGGAAGTGCAGCCGCTGCTCGATTTCTTTCTCCAGCCGCTGCTCGATTTTTGCACCGATCTGTTCCGCGCGCGAGGCCGGCGCGATCGTTCCCATGAAAAGGTATTTGAAGCCGAGCCAGAGCATCAGCAGAAAGCTCACCAACTCCAATGCCGCGCGCCAGAGTGGTTGATCGAGGAAGCCGGAGAAGCCGGCGAAACCGAGCCAGCAGTAGATGGTCTCCATCGCCACCGCGCCCATCCCGATCAGGAGCGCCCGCTGGAATCCGTGCTGCGTCCCCTCGTTGATCACCGTGAGATTGATCGGCCCAACTGGGATGGAGACCAGCAACCCGGCAGCCACACCGGTGAACAGCGATTGTAACAGCGGGTAGTCGTTCATCACCGAAATGTTTACTGCGGCCCGGGCGACGGCTCCTCGGTTTCGTCCTCCTCAATATCGCGCCGGGTCTGGCGCGAAAGGAACGGCCGGACGAATCCGTAGATGAGGTACGCGAGGAAAAGCACCGGCAGCACCAACGGCATCAGCTTCTCCCACGCCATCATGAAAAGGCCGACGATCAGCGCACCGATCAGCAGTTTCACCAGCTTGCCCTGCGTGCGCCAGTCGAACTTCTTGAAGGTCGGATAGCGCACCTTGCTCACCATCAGGAACGAGAGGAACAGCATCAACACCGGCAGCGCGTAGCGCCAGTTTCCCTTCGCGAATGCCTTCCCTTCCAGCCAGATTAAAAAGAGCGTGATTGAGGCCACCGCGCCCGCTGCCATCGGGATGGGGCAACCGAGGAATTCCTTGCCACCGGTCGGGTCCGGTTGCGTGGCCAAACAATTGAACCGCGCCAACCGCAGGGCGCCGCAGATGAGGAACATCGACGCGATGAACCAGCCGATTTCCGGGTATCCCTTGAACGGCCCGATCCCGTCGATCGGGTCGAACACTTCGCGCAACACCACGCGATGCACCAGAAATGCCGGCACCACGCCGAACGACACCACATCCGCCAACGAATCGAACTCGCGCCCGAACGGACTCTCGTAGCCGCCCCAACGCGCCACGCGCCCGTCGAACAAATCGAAGATACAAGCCAGCAGGATGTAGAAGAGCGCCAGCGTGATGGTCTTGCCGAAGGTCTCCGGATTCGAAGGGTCCGCCTCGACAATCTTCGTCAGCGCGAGGAACCCGCAGAAGAGGTTGCCCGCTGTCAGCAGGTTCGGAAAAAAATAAATCCGCAGCGTCGGCTCGGTGCCGGGACTGCTGGATGGATTGGTTGAATCCGCCATAACACGCGCGGCCTGCGTTCGCGGCCGACCGATTGGTCGCGGACACTAGCCAAATCGCCGAGCCGTGAAAAGCCGATAATGCGCATGCGTGAACAGCTTTTGCTTCCGTCGCGCCACACCGCGCCCTTAAAGTCTGGGCGTATGAGCGACGAGCGATTCGATCTGGCCATCATCGGCGCCGGCCCCGGCGGTTACGTCTCCGCCATTCGCGCCGCCCACCACGGCCTGCGCGTCGCGATCATCGAGGAGAAACACCTCGGCGGCGTCTGCCTCCACACCGGGTGCATCCCGACCAAAACGATCATCGCCAGCGTCGGCCTGCTGCGCCAAGCGCGCGCCGCGTCGAACTGGGGCGTGAACGTCGCTCACGCCGAAACCCAGCTCACCGCCCTCATCGCCCGCCGGCAAAAGGTCGTCCAACAACTCGGCAACGGCGTGAAGATGCTGCTGGACAAGAATCAGGTGAAAGTCTTCAACGGCCGCGCCGTGTTGCGTTCCGCAGATGAAATCGAAGTGCGTGATGCCACGGGCGCCGTCACCGCCGTCATCGCCAAACCTGCTGCCATCCTGCTTGCCACCGGTTCGCGTCCAGCCAATCTGCCCATCGCCCGCCGCGATGGCGTCCACATTCTGAACAGCGACGATCTCCTCGATCTCGCCGAGCTTCCCGCCGAGTTGCTCATCATCGGCGGCGGCTACATCGGCTGCGAATTCGCCAGCATCTTCGCCGGACTCGGCAGCAAGGTCACCATCATCGAAGCGTACGAGCGATTGCTGCCGAACATGGACAAGGAGCTGGGGCAATGGCTCGAGCGTTCATTCAAGAAGGCCGGCATCAATCTCCTCCTCAACGCCCGCGTTGAACAAGCCGCCGCTGTGGATGGCGGTGCTGAAGTCAAACTCGCCGGCGGCCAGACGCTGCGCGGCAACAAGCTGCTCGTCTCCGTCGGGCGCGTGGCCAACACGGAGAACCTCGGCCTCGATGAGGCCGGCGTGAAGATCGAAAGCCGCGCCATCGCCGTGAACGAGTTCATGGAGACCAACGTCAGCGGCATCCACGCCATCGGCGATGTCACCGGCAAGATGGCGCTGGCCCACGTCGCGAGCGCGCAGGGCCGCATCGTGGTCGAGAATCTTCTCGCCGCGAAGACCGGTGCGCCGCGCCAGCGGATGGATTACGACGCCGTGCCCGCCTGCGTTTTCACACATCCCGAAATCGCCACCATCGGCCTCACCGAGGAAGAGGCCGCGCGGCGCGGTCTCACGGTGCGTGTCGGCCGGTTCCCCTTCGCCGCCATCGGCAAAGCGCTGGCGATGGGCGAAACGGAGGGCTTCGTGAAACTCATCGCCAACGCGAAAACCGGCCGGTTGCTCGGCGGGCACATCTTCGGCGGACACGCGGCTGAGCTGATCGGACAAATCACGCTCGCCGTGCGGCTCGGTGCCACGGCGCAGCAGGTCACCGAAACCATCTTCGCCCACCCGACCTTGAGCGAGGCCATCCTCGAATCAGCCGAATCCATCTTCGGCAAGGCGACGCACATCATCACACGCCGATGAAAAACATCGTTTACTTCGACTTGGAAACGCAACGCTCCGCCGACGATGTCGGTGGCTGGGGCAACATCCCGAAGATGGGCATGAGCGTGGGCGTGACCTACAGCACTCGCCGCGGCGGCTACCGCATCTACGGCGAAAGCGAGGTGCCGACGCTCATCGACGAATTGCGCCGCGCGGACTTGGTGGTGGGTTTCAACCACGAGCGCTTCGACTACGCGGTGCTGCAAGGCTACGATCCATTCTTCGACACCGAGCAGATTCCCTCGCTCGACCTGATGCTGGAGTTGCAAAAGACCCTCAAACACCGCATCTCGCTCGATGCCGTCGCGACCGCCTCGCTCGGTGTGGAGAAGACGAGCGACGGCATGCAGGCGCTGCGCTGGTGGCGGGAACATGAGCAGTTGAAAACCGCCGGCCAAGCCGCGGCCGCGACGGAGAAGCTCATGGAGATCGCCCAGTACTGCTGCTTCGACGTGAAAATCACCCGCCTCGTCCACGAATACGGCGCGGCACACCGGCAGCTCTTCTACAGGAATAAGTTTGGGGCGAAGCTCTCCGCGGCGGTGGGCTGGTAGACGCGGGCGGGCTACATCACGGCGGCCGTGCGGCGGATCGTCTCCTCGAGCGTTGTCGTCGGACGGAATCCGATCACGCGCTCGAGCTTGGCGATCGAAGGCCGCCGGCGCTGCATCTCCTCGAAGTTCGGTCCGTAAGCATCCTTGTACGGCACGAACTCAATCGGCGATTTCGAGCCGAGCGTTTCGCGCACCAACTCGGCCAGACTCAGGATGGTCATCTCCTCATCGTTGCCGACGTTGAACACCTCGCCGCGTGCGGCGGGACAATTCATCAACCGCGTCAGCGCCTCGACCACGTCCTGCACATCGCAGAAACAGCGCGACTGCCGGCCGTCGCCGAAGACGCGGATGGGCGTGCCCGCCTTGGCAGCAGCGATGAAACGCGGCAGCACCATCCCGTACTGGCCGGTCTGGCGCGGACCGACGGTGTTGAAAAGCCGCACGGCCACGACGGGCAGCTCCTGCTCCTTCGCGTAGGCGAGACCGAGGAATTCGTCCATCAGCTTCGAGCAGGCGTAACCCCAGCGGCCGAAGTGCGGCGGGCCGATGAGCAGGTCATCGTTTTCCTCGAACCGATCCTTGTTGCTCTTGCCGTACACCTCGGAAGTGGAGGTGAGAAGCACCGGCACGCCGTAACGTCCGGCCACATCGAGCACCACTTCGGTCTCGCGCAAGTTGGTGCGAAGCGTTCGCACGAGCTGGTTCACGACCAACTCGACACCGACGGCGGCGGCAAGGTGGTAGATCGACTCCGCGCCGGCGACGAAGCTGCCCAGTTCGTGGCATTCGGAAACCTTCCCGCGCACGACACGCAGGTGGGGATGCGGATGGATGCCTTGAAGATTCTTCCACGAGCCGGTCGAGCAATCGTCAATCACGATCACCAACTTGCCGTCCTTGAGCAGGCGCTCAACGAGGTGAGATCCGATGAAACCCGCGCCGCCGGTGACGATGACTGTGGGCAGGTCGGTCATGGGCGATCTCAGGGCAAGGCCTTGGCGACACCCTCGGCGAGTTTCTGTCGGAACTCCGGCATCGCGATGAGCCTCGCCTCCTCGGGATTGGAAAGATAGCCGCCTTCGAGCAGCAGCGCAGGCCGTTTCTGGCCTTTAAGCACGGCCATGAAACGCACACGCCGCACGCCGCGGTCCGTCATCCCCACGTGGCCGACCATCGCGCTGTGCACGCGCGCGGCGTACTGGATGTTCGGGGCGTCATGCGCGTTGTTCGGCAAGGCCGTACGCGTGTCATCATCCGCGCCGCGGCCCATGTGCGACGACATCCCGACCGGCGTGATACAATAGGTCTCCAAACCCGTGTGCTCGGGACCGGCGGAATTGAAATGCAGGCTGATGAAGATGTGCGCCTTCACCCTGTCCGCGAAGGCGACGCGGTCCGCAAGCGAAAGGCTGGTGTCCCGCGAACGCGTGAGATGCACCTTCCAGCCCTTGGCCTCGAGCAACGGCTTGAGCCGAAGCGCCCAGTCGAGCGTGTACTCCTTCTCGTAAGCCTTGTTGAAGACACTTTGCGTGCCGCGGTTCTCACCGCCGTGGCCCGGGTCAATCACCACCACACGGTGGGTCTTCGGCAGCTCGGCGAGGATGGGCGCGAGGTTCTTCTGGATGTCGAGCGGGTGGATGTAAAGATGGCCCTTCATCAGCTTCGGCGCGTAACCGAGCCAGAGCTGCGACCCCTCACAGAGCACCACGCGATTGTCGGCCTTGAGATCGAACGTCGTGTTGTTCACCTGCAGGCGGTGCGTCCAATCACTCTCGGCGCCGATGCGCGCGAACTGCGCACGGCCCTGTCCCAATCCCCACGCCTCGATTGAAATCCATTGTGCGCCATTGATCAGCGCGCTGTAGGCCGGCGGCGGCAGCACGGGTGGCCTCGGTGGCTGCGGTTTTGGAGGCGTGACGACAAAGGGCGGCGGTTGAGGCGGTCTGACGACGGGCGGATTGGTCTGCGGCGGCGGCGGCGGATAAACGATAACCGGTCGCGGCTGCGGCGGCAGGATGGTGATGGGCGGGCGATGCGTCGGCGTAGATTCGCACGCGGCAAGAACCGCGCAGAGCACGAGCGCCGAAAGAAATGTCTTCCAGTTACCCACCATCTCTTTTGATAGCAAAACGCGCCGAAAAGACAAGTCGCACGTTCAGGATTCAATCCGCCTTGAGCCGCAGCTTGTAGCCGATTCGCCGCGCGGTTGGCAATCGTTTTTAACGCCTTGCCGCGCCTTCGCCGCGCAGCCATCATTGAACGCGATCGTGCGATCGCACCCCTCATTCATGTGAAAATTCTCGTCGCCATCACCGGCGCCACCGGTGCGCTCTACGCCCAACGCCTGCTCGACAACCTCGACACGCGTCAGCACGAGATCCACGTCGTGCTCAGTAACTACGCCCATCAAGTCATCGCCGAAGAGCTCCCCGGCGGCCTGTGCCTGCCCGAGGGCGTGCGCCAACACGCGCTCAAAAGCATGAACGCCCCCTTCGCCAGCGGCTCCAACCCGCCCGATGCGATGGTCATCATCCCCTGCACGATGGGCACGCTCGGCCGCATCGCCCACGGCTACAGCGAGGATGTGCTGCTGCGCGCCGCCGACGTCTGCCTCAAAGAAAAGCGGAAGCTCATCCTCGTGCCGCGAGAGACCCCGCTGAGCCTCAT
>SIAT01000022.1 GCA_009691645.1 Pedosphaera sp.
GAGCAGCCTCGATGGCCGCACCGCCAGCGAGACGTTTCGTGCGCTCACCAGGCGCATTCATCGGATGGTGGATGATCATTACCGCTGCTGGCGCGAGCATCTGGCCCCCTCGCTCACCGAGTCGGGTTTTCATTTCCATCGCGTGGAGGAACTTTCCGCGGAAGATCGCGCGTGGGCCGCGCAGTTCTATCTCGCCAAGGTGCGGCCCGTGCTCACGCCGCTGGCCATCGACCCCGCGCATCCGTTCCCGCAGGTGCTGAACAAATCGCTCAACCTCATCGTCCGCCTCGTTATCGAACGCGACGGCGAGATGGAACGCCGTCTGGCCATCGTGCAGGTGCCGCGTTCGCTGCCCCGTCTCATCCCGCTACCGCGCCCCGAGCTGGCGCACGATTACCTCTTCCTCGGCCAGCTCATCGGGCATTTTATCGCGGACATCTTTCCCGGTACGCGCATCGAGGGCTGCTGGCACTTCCGCGTGACACGCAACGGCGATCTGTATCTCGACGAAGGCGACGTGGACAACCTACTCATCGCCGTCGAGAAGGAGCTGCGCAACCGCCGCCGCGGCGACGCGGTGCGGCTGGAGATCGAGCACACCGCGCCGGCTGATTTGCGCGCGCAACTGCTGGAGATCCTCAACCTCACCGAGGACGACTTGTATCTGATCGACGGCCCCATCAGCCCGAGCCAGGTGAACCAGCTCTGCGTTGGCGATCATTCACCCGAGCTGCGTGACGCGCCTTTCATCGGCCACACGGCCCCGGCTTTTCGCGGGCGCGACGACATCTTCGCCGTCATCCGCGAGCGCGACGTGCTGCTGCATCATCCGTACGAGAGCTTCGAGACGGTGGTGGATTTCCTCAATCAAGCCGCGGACGACCCGCATGTGCTCGCCATCAAGCAGACTCTTTACCGCACCGGCGGCGACCGCCGCATCATCGGCGCGTTGATGCGCGCGGCCGAGAAGGGCAAGCAGGTCGCCGCGGTCGTCGAGCTCAAGGCGCGGTTCGATGAGGCCAACAACATACAGTGGGCGCGCGAGTTGGAGGAGGCCGGCGTGCATGTGGCCTACGGTCTCGTCGGCTACAAGATCCACGCCAAGCTCTGCCTCGTGGTGCGCCAAGATGAGGATGGCATCCGCCGCTACCTCCATGTCGGCACCGGCAATTACAATCCCGCCACCGCGCGCACTTACACCGATCTCAGTTATCTCACCGCGAAACCTGACTACGGCGAGGATGCCGGCACGCTCTTTAATCTGCTCACCGGTTTCAGCCAGTTCCAGTCGATGCGCAAGTTCGTTGTCGCGCCGTTCGAGTTTCATGAGCGCATCCTCACCTCCATCCGCCGCGAGACGGCGAACGCGCGCAAACAAAAGCCGGCACGCCTTGTTGCCAAGATGAATTCGCTCGTGGACGGCGAGGTGATCGACGCGCTCTACGAGGCGTCGCAGGCCGGAGTGAAGGTGGACCTAGTGGTGCGCGGCATCTGCTGCCTCCGACCCGGTATCGAGGGGCTGAGCGAGAACATCCGCGTGCGCAGCATCGTGGATCGTTTCCTTGAGCACAGCCGCCTCTTCTACTTTGAGAATGATGGCCAGCACGATTTCCTGATGGGCAGTGGCGATTGGATGTACCGGAATTTTCTCAATCGCATCGAGGTCGCCATCCCGCTCGAGGAGCCGGCGTTCCGCAAGCGTTTGCTCGACGAGATTCTCGGACTCCATCTCGCCGACAATGTGAAGGCGCGCCTGCTCCAGTCCGACGGCTCGTACATCCGCGTTCCGTGTGTTGAAGGAGAGAAGCCGTGCCGCAGCCAGTCCGAGTTTATCGAACTGGCGAGCCATAATCGTACGGAGCGGGCCAAATCCGCTGGCAAGAAACGCCCCCGTTCAGTGAAGCTGCAGGTGCGGAAACGCTGAACTTACTTCGAACGCGCCTGCGCCAGCACGACGGCGCCGCTGATGCCCGCGTGGTCTCCGAGTTGGCTGGCGAGGATGCGAACCCCGTTGAATGTGCCGGGCAGGAGAAGTTCCTCCGCGCGTTTCTCGATGATGGGCATCATCTCTTCTCCGAGCGCTTCGATTACGCCGCCGCCGAGCGCCACCACTTCCGGCCCGAGCACGCTGATCAGGTTCGCCACGGCAACGCCCGTGTATTGCGCCGCCTCGGCCACGACTTTCTCGATAAGCTTGTCGCCCGACCTCAATGCGCGCCGCAGATCGCCGCTGCGCATCTCTTCAAGCCCCGGCCCGAGCATCTCGGTGAGGATGGTTTTCTGGCCCTCCTTCACCGCCGTCTTGATGCGGTGAAAGATGGCGGTGCGGCTGGCCAGCGATTCGAAGGTGCCGCGCGCGGTGCGCCCGGTTTTCGCCCCGGCGGCGTCAATAATCATGTGGCCGACTTCGCCGGCGGCGAAGTTCGCGCCTGCGTACAGTTCGCCGTTCAAGATCAGCCCGCCGCCCACGCCGGTGCCGAGAAAGACGCCGACCATGCTGCGCGGCTTGCCTTTGAGTTCGAGATGATAGATGCCGAGCGTGGAGGCTTTGCAGTCGTTCTCGATGAACACCGGCAGGCCGAGCCGTTTCTCCAACTCCTTCTTCAGCGGCACGTTTTCCCAGCCGACATTGATGGCGTAGATGACGCGACCACTCTCCGGCTCCACCGTGCCCGGCGCGCCGAGTCCCATCGCACGGACATGTTTTAGATCGAGGTCGGCCTCATCAACCGCGGCGCGCACGGCGCGCTCGATGCGTTCGATTACCGCCTCCACACCGCGCTCGGGCTTGGTGCTGAGCTTGACGGTTTTGAGCAGCTTGAATGAGGAGTTGAAGACGCCCGCGAGGATCTTCGTGCCGCCGAAGTCCACGCCCACGAAATGATTTCCATCACCGGCCATAAATCTTTTGTGGCGCAGACTGCACGCCTACTCACATGATAAGTACCCCAATTATTTTCCTCCAGCAAATTAGGGTTACAATCACAATATTCGCCCGGCCTTGAGAGTCGCTGCGCCACCCATCCGTCAACGATCTGTCACAAGATTGTAACCATGTCGCCATTGTGAAAATAATGCCAACGCGGTAATGAGCTTGCAGGTGAAACAGAAGATTCTGGTCGTAGACGATGAGCCGGATGCACTCGAGTTGATCGAGTTCAATCTGCGCGCGGCAGGCTTCGACGTGCTCACCGCCGCGGATGGAGCCGAGGCGCTCAAGAAGGTAAAACAGAATCCGCCGGCGCTCGTGCTGCTGGATCTGATGCTGCCCGAGGTGGACGGTCTCGAGGTCTGCAAGATTCTCCGACGCGATCCCGCCACCGCTGGTGTTCCCGTCATCATGGTCACCGCCAAAGCCGCGGAGATCGACCGCGTGCTCGGCCTCGAGCTGGGCGCGGACGATTACGTGACGAAACCCTTCAGCCCGCGCGAGTTGGTGTTGCGCGTGAAGAGCGTGCTTCGCCGCCGGCACGCGCCCGAGGCGAAGTTGGACAAGTTCGTCTTCGCAGAACTGACGCTGGATGTTACGCGGCATCAGCTTTCCGTCAGCGGCAAAAAAATCGAGCTGACCGCCACCGAGTTCAAGTTAATTACCCTGCTCATCCAGCGACGCGGCCGCGTGCAGAACCGCGAGCAACTGCTCAAGGAAGTGTGGGGCTACGACCATTTCATCGACACGCGCACGGTGGACACGCACATGCGCCGGCTGCGCGAGAAGCTCGGCAAGGCCGCGCGTTTCCTCGACACGGTGCGCGGTGTCGGCTATCGCTTCACGGAGAACTGAAGCTCGCGCCCGCGCGAGAACTGCTTGTGAACTGGCTGAGCCGTAACTGGGAGATCGCACTTTTCGCCGGCGCACTCGCCGCCATCCTCACCCATTTCACTTGGGATCGCTTTCTGCGCCGGCGCTCGCTCGCGAAGGCGCAGCAAGATTACACGCAGCGCCTCTTGAAACGGGAAAAGGAGCTGACCGCGCAGGCGCAGGCGCGGTTGGAAGCGCTTTTCGACAGCATGACTGAGGGCGTGTTGTTGCTCGATTCCGCGGGGCGCGTGGAGCTGTACAACCGTTCGCTCGAACGGATGTGCGGGATCACCGGGGGCATTCGCGATCTGACGGTGATTGAAGCTTTTCGCCTGCCGGAATTGGTGAAGCTCGCCGAGGAGGTGCAGAGTGCTGGCGAGGTGATTGGTTTCGAGCTGGAATTGTCAGGCGAGAATCCGCGCCGCCTGCAAGCGAACGCCACGCTCGTCGCCGGCGCCGAGGGATCGCGGCGCGGCGCGCTCCTCGTCTTCCGCGACATCACGCGCCTGCGCGAATTGGAGCGCACGCGGCAGGAGTTCGTCGCCAACGTCAGCCACGAATTGCGCACGCCGCTCTCGCTGATCAAAGGCTACACCGAGACGCTGCTCGACGGCGCGAAAGACGAGCCCGCGCAGGCCACGCGCTTTCTTCAGATCATTAACCGCCACACCGATCGCCTGAGCTTTCTCATCGATGACCTGCTCGCCATCTCCAAACTTGAGTCGGGCCAGATAACACTGAACTGCCAGCCGGCCGATCTGCGTGATCTGGCTGGGCGCGTGATCGAGCAGTTCATTGCGCGCGCGGTTGAGCGGAACGTGACGCTCGTCAATGAGGTCGCCAGTGGATTGCTCGCGGCGGTGGATGCGGACCGGCTTGAGCAGGTCTTCGTGAATCTCGTGGACAATGCGCTCAAGTACGGTCGCGCGGGCGGGCGCATCATTGTCTCGGGCCGCGCTGAAGCTGGCGGGATGATCGAACTGGCGGTGCAGGATGATGGGCCGGGCATCCCGCCCGAAGCGCAGGCGCGCGTCTTCGAGCGTTTTTACCGCGTGGATAAAGCCCGCTCACGCGAGCAAGGCGGCACGGGATTGGGACTGGCCATCGTGAAGCACATCGTGCAAGCGCACGGCGGCAAGGTCTGGGTGCGCAGTGAACCGAGCCGCGGCGCGACGTTTCTTTTCTCGCTGCCGCAACTGTCGGCAGAGGGCGCGGCTCACTGAGCCTTCGGCGGCTCGAAGCTGTTCAATGCCGTTCCGCTCACGCCGTTCCACACACGCAGCACACTGTCCAATCCGCCGGCGACCACCCAGCGTCCATCCGGCGTCGCCGCACTGGCGTACATGAAGTCCGTGCCGCCGGTGAAGGCTCGCACGTTGCCGCCGGCTTGCGTGACGATTTTCACCTGCTTGTCGCCGGAGCAAACGAGAGCTTGATCGCCCACGCCGATGAATTGCACCGAGGTTACTTCTTTGGTGAAGCCGGCGATTTTGCCGGCGCGTTCGCCGGTCTCGTGGTTCCACACTTTCAGCTCATTGTCAGCGCCCGCGCTGAGCAGGATACGCCCGTTACGCCGCCACGCCACGCCGAGCACATGGTGCGTGTGGCCCTCGAATGACTTGATCATCTTGCCCGCCACGAGGTCGAACACGCGCACGAATTTATCCGCCGCACCGCTGGCGAGCAGCTTGCCGTCGGCACTGAAATCCAGCCCGAGCACCGAGTCGGTGTGCGCGGTCTTGAAGTCGTGTGCCAATTTCCAGTCGGCCACGGCGAAGACCTTCACTTCGCCGCTGCGGCTCGGTTCGCCGCTGCCGGTGGCGAGGAATTTGCCATCGGGGCTGAAGCGCACGGCGTTGACGCGGTCCGTGAAGAGCGGACTGGCTTCGCCGCCGAGTGTGCGATCGAACTGCCAGTTCGCCGCCAGATCCCACACGAGCGCGACTTTCTCCGCGCCGGCGGAAATGAGCCGGCCGTCGGCGGTGAAACCGAGTGCCCGCACGGTGCCTTTGTGTGAGGGAAGACTTGCGAATGGCGCGCCGGTCTCGGCGCTCCATGTCTGCACGAGTTGATCATCGCCACCGGTCGCGAGTGTTAGATTATCGGCGGAGAATGCGAGTGAGCGGATAGCTGTTTTCTCGGCGTCAGTCGCGGCCTTCTTTGCGGCATCGAGTTCGCCGTCGGTTTTCTTTTGCGCCTCTTCGCTGGCAGCGAGGGCGGCTTTGGCGGTGACAACGGTCGTTTCAGCTTTCTTGTCGCCGGCGGTCGAGAGGTTGAACTCGTTCTCGGCCTGCGCGCGCGGCAACTCGAGCTTCTTGTATTCGGTATCGGCGTCAGTGGCGGCTTTGGCGGCGGCGGTGAGTTTATCCTGCGCGGGCTTCTGTTTCTCTTTCGCCAACTTATCGGCGGCGGCACGGGCATCGGTGGCAGATTTTTGGCTCGCAGCCGCAGCGGCTTCCAGCTTGTCCAACTCCGGCTTGGGCGTGTTGGCATTGGCTTTTGCGGTCTTGAGCTTTTCACCGGCTTCCTTGGTGGCCTTCTCGTCCGCTTCCGCAGCGGTGACCAGTTTCTTCAATTCCGCTTCAGCTTCTGTCGCGACTTTCTCGGCGAGAATCTTTTCATCGCTCGTCTTCTTGGCGGCAGCGGCTTTCTCAGCGATGGGCTGTTTCTCGGCGGTGGCTTTGGTCTCGCCGGCTTTCTTCAGGCGTTCGGCGGCAGCGCTTCTGGCTTTCTCGGAGTCGGTGACGGAGGTCTTGCGATAAGCGACTTCTTCCTTGCCGAAAATAGCGGCACGTTCGCGCCCGGCGAGCGCCTCGCGCGCGGAACGGGTTCCCTTCAACTCGGCAACCGCTGCGGTAGCGGTGGCGCTCCAGAGTTTCGCGCCGTTCGTGCCGGCGGAGGCAAACAGCTTACCATCCGGCCGTGCAGCGACAGCGGTGACGGGCGCGCCGTGGGCGAATTGCTTGGGCGCTTGCGTGGCGGTGAGGGTCCAGTGACGCACGGTCCCGTCGGTGCCGCCGGAGAGGATCTGATCGCCCGCCGTACCGACGGCATCCAGCGCGGTGACAGCGCCGGTGTGGCCTTTGAGTTCCTTGCCGATGGCCGCCGCGCCGGCGGCTTCGGGCAGGGTGAAGGTGTGGATGAGGCCGATGTCGGTGCCCACTGCGAATTGCTTTGCGCCGAGCCAGCAGACGGCGGTGACGTTCGTCGGTGCGGCGGCTTGGGCGAAGCTTTGGCCGTTGGCGAGAGTCCAGACGCGCGCGGATTTGTCGGCCGAGCCGGAGAGGAGTTGGGTGTTGTCCGGGGAGAAGCGCAACGCGGTGACGGCGGCGGTGTGGCCGGCGAGTGCGCGCGTGTTCTTCGGATTGGCGATTTCAATCACGCGGATCGCGTGGTCGTCGCCGGCGGTGGCGAGGAATTTGCCATCGGCACTGACGGCCGAGAGGGCGTTGGTGGAGAAGATCGGAATGGTGGCCTTCGGCGCGTCGGGCGCGCGCCGCCAGAGTTTCACTTCGCGGAAGCCGGCGGAGGCGAGCAGCGAACCGTCGGGGCTGAAGGCGAGCGAGTGAACCATGTCGCGATGCGCCGCGCCGGGCTTG
The DNA here is from genome assembly GCA_009691645.1 of Pedosphaera sp. Classification (GTDB taxonomy): domain Bacteria; phylum Verrucomicrobiota; class Verrucomicrobiia; order Limisphaerales; family SIAT01; genus SIAT01. The sequence goes on from SIAT01000022.1 coordinate 7,402, forward strand.
CCATAGATGCCCGCAGCGACGAGCGCAGGATCGCTGAGGCGGCCGACGGCCTGACCGGAGGGGAGATGATAAAGGAAGATCTGATTGGCGCGGCCGGCCGCGGCGAACTGGCCATCCTGTGTGACCGCGGTGGAATAGATCGGGTTGAGGCCGGCCGGCAGCGGCAGCCACTCGATCGGCTTGGCGGCGCGGACTTCGCCTTTCGCGCCCTGATCAATCCAGAGTTTGATGAGGCCGAGTTCGTTCGAAGTGAGATTGTTGGCGGAAACCTTGTTATCACGCGGCGGCATCACCGGGCGCTTCTGATGCGCGGCGTGTATCAGCAACAAGCTGTCGGCGGAGCGGCCGGGCACCACGGAGCGGCCGGATTCGCCGCCTTTGACGATGTCCTGCGGCGTCTCGAGGATGAGTTCGCCTTTGGAGGAAGTACGATTGTGGCAGGCGAGACAGTTGTTGCGGAGAATGGGCAGTATCTCCTTCTCGAAATCAACGGTGGCGGTCCGCTTGATCGCGGCGATGGCGATGGGCTGCAGACCTTTCTTTTCTTGCGCGCTGGCGAGAATCGGCAACGCGACAAGAGCAACGACGAACAGGAACGGCTTTTTCATAAGTGATACGTGCGGCGGTTCGGAAGGGAGATTTACTTGGCTTTAGCAGCGATCTTGAGAGTGAACGGCTGCTCGACGATGAGGGTCTGGCCGTTGATCTTCACAGTGGCCTGCAAGCGGAGCGGATGCTCGCCGGCAGCGGCCGTGGCAGCGGCTTCGATGACGAATTTCGCCTGCGCCTGGTCTTTGGCCACAGTAATCTTGGCAGCGGTGACGCCTTTGATGGTTTGCGGAGCGAGGTTCACCTCGATCGGGTCAACGTAGTCGAAGAGACGCGTGAGGTTGATGGGGATCTCAATCTTCGCGCCTTGATCGAGCGGCGCGGCTGTGACGGGTGCAAGCGTGAACGGCGCGGCCAAGACGCGCACGGTGACGAGATCGGAGTAGAAGGTGTCGATGACATCTTTGGGCTGGGATTTCTGCGCCATCTCTTTGGCGCGCGCGGTCATCTCGGTCTTCTTCGCGTCGGCGGTCTGTGCTTTGGCCTTCGCTTCCGTGGCGACTTTTTCGGCGGCGGCTTTGGCGCCGGGATCAGCGGCTTTGCTCACTTGGTCACTGGCAGCTTTGACGGCCGCAGCGGCTTCGACGGCGGATTTCTCGGCGTCCTTGGCTTTCGCTTCGATGGCCTGAACTTCAGCGAGCGGCACGCGGCGGTACTTGCCTTTGGCCTGGGTTTGAAGCATGAAACTGTAAGTGCCGGCGGCGAGCTTGGCGGCGGCGATGTCCAGCTCGATCGTGGCGTTGGTGCCTTTCGCGGCCACATCCACTTCCTTCATTTTGTCGAAGGCGGCGTGGCCCACGACCTTGAGCTTGAGCGCCTCGGTGAACTCGACGTCGCGCACGATCTTGATGGGGATGTTTATTTTTCCGGCGGCATGAGTTTCGAGCGGCTTGTTATCGGCGGTCTCGAGGATGACCGGTGAACGCTCGGTGGCGTTGACAGCGAGAGCGAGATTGCGCGTGAAGCGGGATTGCAGGCCGGAGTCCGCTTTTTGGACATCGTCGATGCCCCAAGTCACGGAGCCGGCGCGGGCTTCACGGGCGACGGGCGCACCGTTTACGGTGGCCTTGCCGAGAATGGTGACGGCACCGGACCAGTTGATCGCGGTCTCGCCGGCCTTGATCAACAGCATCGCGTTGTTCTGGCCTTCGGCAATCTGCGTGATGCCAGCGGTGACACCGGCGGGCAGTCCCTGCACGGTGAGATCAATCGGGCCGGTGAAGCCGTCGCGGCGGAAGGCGACCACGCGCACCGGCAGCACGCCCCCTTTGCGCACGAGCAAGGTGGAGGGCATCGCGCTCTTCGTGTCTTTCTTCGCCGGGATGCCAGCCTGCGCCAACGCGACGAGATGGAAGTCGTGTGATTGCTTGCGGATGATGACGCGGTAAACCAAGTTCGCCGGCGCGAGCGCGTGGCTGAAGAGATCGCGCAGGCCGAGGCGGTACATGGCATCCTCTTGCGCTTCGAAGCGGTAAGTGATATCCCGCGTGGAAGTGTTAAACTCCGTGCCGCCGAGATTCGTGTCGCTGGGGGCGAGTTCCTGCAGGTCACCGGCCCGTTCCTGGCCTTTGGCATCACGCGTCACGCGTTGAAACAGCGCGAAGGGCGCAGTGGGCAAACCGAGCCGCTGCGAGACGACTTCAATCCAGTACACGTCGCCTTTCTTCGCTTCAAAGCTGAACCAATCCACGTCGCCGCGCGGGAAGAACTGACCGGCTAATTCGCCCGGCACGCTGACTTTCTGCGCCTGCTCGGGCCGGTCGTTCGGCTGCGTTTCGAGAGTGACAACGCCACTGGCGAAACCGATGAGCGAAGGATTCGAAACACCCTGCGGCGATTTGAGGCGGTACTCGATGCCATCCAATGTCGCGGCTGAGGGCGAGCCGCCGAGCGGCTGCGAGGTCGCGGGCAGATCGATCTCCACGACCAGTTGATCGAGCGGTTTACCCTCGCCCGTGCGCAACGGGCTGGGCGTGCCGCCGGGCAGATTACGCCCGTACACGGTGTACTTGGCGCGCGTGCCGGGCTGGCCCGCAGGCGGCATCACCAGATCAATGTGCGGCGCGGCGCTGACGCCAAGCCGGTAGAAATATTCGCCACCGCCGCGGTAAAGGAAATCGTGCGCCTTGATGGTGTACGCGCCGTCGGCCGGCGCGGTGAAATCCACGATGGCACCTTGCCGATTGCGTTCCATCTCGCGGCCGTTCGCGTCGAGCACCGCGAGGACGGGGTCCATCCGCGAATCAATCACTTTGGCCGCGCAGATCAAGATGAGGCGCTGGCCTTTCTTCGCGGTGAAACGGAAATAATCCACGCTGTTCGCGTTGGCCGTACCGTTGACGATGGAACCGATCGCGATCTCGGTGGCGTTGGTCGCGACGTTGTTGCCGGCCTTCTCCTGCAACTCCGCTTGATCGCCGACTGCGAAAGCGCGTGCGTTGGAGATGCCGTAGCGGCCGACGACGCGAGCTTCGTAAACGCCGGGCGGCACGGCCGCGCCGATGTTGACGAGGAACTTGCCAGCCTCGGGTTGGCCATTGGCGGCGAGTTTCGCGGCGCTGGTCAAGCCGGCGTGCGAGAAGTTCAGGTGCGTGGCTTCGTCGAGGTCCACGCCGTCGAGTGTGATTTCGACGACGCTGCCGAGCTTGCCGCCGGGCGGGAAAAGCGTGAGCAGACGCGCCGTGGGGAGTTGGGCGTGGAGCAACGCGGCGACGGCGAGAATCTGGCAGGCGAGAAGCGCGAGCAGACGGGGCGGGAGTGTGTGGTTCGCTTTCATCAGATCAATCAATCACTGGTTCACCGGACTTTATTTGGACGGCAAGCCGGTCGGTTACATTGAACTCAAAAACATCGGAGAGAATGTGCGCGGCTCAGAAGAGTTCTTCGATGGGGTTGCCGAAGGGAAGCACTGTGTGCGGCCGGCCGGCGTAATCAAGATACTGGGTCGAGGTGTCCACGCCCATGTGGCGGTACATCGTGGCGAGAACTTCCTGCGGTTTGACGGGGCGCTCGGCCGGTTCGGCGCCGTGCTTGTCGGACGCGCCGACGACGCGGCCGCCCTTGATGCCGCCGCCCGCGAGAGCGGCGTTGAACACATTTGGATAATGGTCGCGGCCGCCGGTGGCGTTCACCTTCGGCGTGCGGCCGAATTCGCCCCACGCGATGACCATCGTGGAGTCGAGCATGCCGCGCTGCTCGAGGTCTTCAATCAACGCGGTGTAGGCGCGATCCCAGCGCGGTAGAAAGCCGTCGCGCATCGATTCGTAGCCCTTCACGTGCGTGTCCCACCAGCGGACATCCACGGTGACGAGTCGCACGCCGGCCTCGACGAGGCGGCGGGCGAGCAGGATGCGCTGGCTCCACGCCGGCACGCCGCAACGGTCGGGCGTGGGCGCCTTGTACTCGGGCATGAAACCGTAGCGCTCGCGGACCTTCATCGGCTCGGCATCGAGGTCGAACGCATCCCTCGCTTTACTGCCGGCGACGATGTCCCACGCCTGCTGCTGGAACTTATCCATCGTTTCCATCTGACCGGAAGCGTCGGCTTCGCGGCGGACTTTATCAAAGCTCTTGAGCAACGAGCGACGTTCGTCGAGACGATGGAGATCGATCCCGTCGGCGAGATTGAAGTTCGGCACTTGGAACGGGCCTTCGCGCGCGGGGTCGGCATTCGTCTCGAATGGATTGAAGGCGTTGCCGAGATAGGCCGAGCCGAGCGCGGGCATCATCCGCGGGATGGCGACGTAGGCCGGGAGGCGCGGATTAACGTGCTGGAACTGCTTGGCGATGATCGAACCGCAGCTCGGATACAAATTGCTGGGGCCTTCGGCGGGATAACCGGTGAAACAAATCTGGTCGCCGGAGGAATGGCCGGCGTCGTTGTGGTGCAGGCTGCGGATGACGGAATACTTGTGCTGGATCTTCGCGCTCATCGGCAGCAGGTCGCAGATGCGCACGCCGGGCACACTGGTACGCATCGCACCGAATGCGCCGCGGTATTCTTCGGGCGCGTCGGGCTTCGGATCCCACGTCTCGTGTTGGCTGGGGCCACCGCGCATCCAGAGGATGATGACGGATTTGTCGCGTGAGACTTTGCTGCGATCGGTCACCGCGCCTTCGAGTTGGAGCAGTTTCCCCATCGAAAGGCCGGCGAAGCCGAGCATGCCCGCGCGCACGAATCCGCGCCGATCCATCCGCAGCGCGCGATGGAAATCAGAGCAACCGATCTTGTCTTGGCGGGGCGTGCTCATGAGTGGCGCAGGTGCGTGGCTGTGCGCGCTTCAATGATTGAAGAGGAATTCCTTCGTATTGAACAAGGCCCAGATGACGTCTTCGTAGGCTTTGCGTGCGTCGGCTTGGACGACTTTGCCCTCTTTGTCCTTCGGCTGTTTCAAGAGGTGTTCGCGGGCGAGCGAGAGTTCGCCGGTGTCGGGTTGGCGGGCGAAAGCGAGCAGGTAGAGCTCGCGGATTTTCTCATCGTCAGACCGGCTGTCGGCGACGAGCAACGCGGCGCGGCCTGTGTTGCTGGCGAGCTTGTCCTGAATGTCACGCGAGTTGAGCAGGTGCAGGCTCTGCGCGAGGCTGGCGTCCATCGAACGTTCGCATTCGCAGGCGCTCGAGGAATCGGGCCGGCCGAACACGGTGAGGAAATAGCTGGTGGCGTTGAAGCTATTGTCGGGCAACTGCACGGCACGCGTGTCCGCGGGCAGGCCGGCGAAACCGCCACCGGACTTGGTCAGGCCGTTGACGGCATCAAACAGCACCTCGGCACTGAGGCGCTTCGGATAGTAACGCGAGAAGTTGTGCTTGTCGGCGGCGTTGTACTTGTTCGGCACAGAGCTGAGTTGGTAGGTCTTCGACTGGCAGAGCGTGCGGACGAACTGCTTCATGTCGTACTTGCTGGCGACGAAGTAGCGGGCCAGCGCGTCGAGCAACTCGGGGTTCACCGGCGGGTTCGTCTCGCGCATGTCATCTTCCGGCTCGACGAGGCCGCGATTGAAGAAGTGCTTCCAGTAACGGTTCGCCAGCGTGTGGGCGAAGAACGGGTTGTCCTTCGCGCTCAACCAATCGGCGAGCGCGTGGCGCGGATCTTCGTCCGGCGCGAGTTCCACCGGCGGCGCACCGAGGCCGGCGGGCTTGACCGTCTGCGAGTTCTTCTTGTTCACCGCGCTGGCATTGCCGCGGCGATGGTAAATGACTTCTTCGCCAGCCTGCGAACCGGGCTTGCGCGCGACCTGCGAGAAGAAGGCCGAGAAACTATAGTAATCGTTCTGGCTCCATTTCTCGTACGGATGATGATGGCACTGGGCGCACTGCAGGCGCGTGCCGAGGAAGAGCTGCGCGGTGTCTTCGAGTTGCATGTTCGCGGTGGTCACCTGCCGGTACCAAGCGACCGGCGGATTGGAGGCGATGTCGCCGGAGGCGGCGAGCACTTCACGGGCGAACTGGTCGTACGGCTTGTTCGCGACGAGGGCATCGCGGATCCACGCGTGGAAGGCGTAGTTGCCGCGCTGGTGCGTGGGCTGGCCGCGTTTGTTGCGGAGCAGCGAGGCCCATTTGTTGGCGAAATAATCAGCGTAATCGGTGCCCTCGAGCAGGCGGTCGATCAGCAGGTCGCGCTTGCTCGGACCGGCGTCGGCGAGGAAGGCGCGCGATTCCTCGAGCGTCGGCAGGCGGCCGCCGAGATCAAGCGTGACGCGGCGGATGAACGTGGCGTCATCGCACACTTCGGAGGCCGGCATGCCGACGGCCTTGAGTTTGTTGAAGACGATTTCGTCGATGAAGTTCCGCGCGGGCGGAAGCTTTTCCACCGGCGCACCGAGCGGCACCGTGGCTCGGAACACCGAGACTTTGCCCTGATAACGGATCATCACCCCCACGTCGCCCGGCTGCTGGAAGACGGAGACGTGGCCGGTGTTCTCGGCTTTGCCCATCTCTTTGTCGTTCGCCTCATACACGGCGGTGTGGGTCACATCCTCGGCGGTGCCGTCGGTGTAATAAGCGGTGACGGCGAGCTGCTGGTTGCCACCAAGAGCCAGCGTGCGCTGCTTGGGGAAGACCTCGATGCGCGCGACGGTCGGATCGGTCGGGTTGCCGTAGGACATGCCCTGCGCGATCCAGCGACTGATCAGCTGGTAATCAAATGAATCCGCATCGATGCGTTTGCCGCCGCCGTGCGGCACCATCGCGGAGGCTTTGAGCAGGAGCAGGCTGCGCTCGGGCGCGGCGGGCAGCACGCGACGGCCGCGCCCTTCCTTGACGAGATATTCGTAATCTTCCGTCGGCTCGAAACCGAGCAGCGAGAGCTTGAAACCATTTTGACCGCCGCTCTTGCCGTGGCAACCGCCGCTGTTGCAGCCGGACTTGGTGAAGATCGGTACGATCTGATTCGCGAAGTTGATCGGCAACCCAATGGTGGCCTTCTCGACCGCGACGGCGAGCGTGGCTTTGAGTCCATCCTTCGTCTGCGCGGTGATGGTGGTCGCACCGTCGGCGGCAGGAGTGATGAGGCCGTTGGCGGCGATGCGTACGAGGTTGGCGGGCGCGCTGGTGAAAGTCACTTCGTGCGTCACATCGCGCAGGGCACCGGCGGCATCGCGCGCAGTGATGACGAGTTGCTGGCGCGCGTCCTTGCCGACGAGGCGGACCGGTTTGCCGACCTCGCTGGCGGTGACGCGCACTTGGATCTCGAGCGCCACGGCCTTGGCAGGCGCGGCGGGCTTGATTTCAGCGGCGCGGGCGGCGAAGTGACTCGTGGCGAGAACGAATCCGAGCGCAGTGATGATGTGTTTCATAGGCGTTTAGGTTAAATGAGTTCTTTGAGCGGTTGAAGTCCATTTTCGACGACGTAATGCGGCCGGCCAGCCAAGTCGCTGACGGTCGCTGTGTTCACGTCGATCCCGAGGTGATTGTAAAGTGTGGAGAAAACTTCGCCGAAACGCACGGGGCGCTCGTCGGCCTCGCCGCCGAGGCGGTCGGTGGAGCCGATGACCTGCCCGTGCCGCATGCCGCCGCCGGCGAGCAGTGCGCAGGAGACGTTCGGCCAATGGTCGCGGCCCGCATCTTTGTTGATCTTGGGCGTGCGGCCGAATTCGCCCCAAACGACGACCGCGACATCTTTGTCGAGGCCGCGTTCGTGCAGATCCTCGATGAGCGCGGACACGCCGCGATCGAGGTGCGGCAGATCTTCGCGGGCGGTTTTGAAATTGTTGCCGTGGTAATCCCAGAAACCGAACGAGACCGTCACCACACGCGCGCCGGCTTCGACAAGGCGGCGGGCGAGCAGGAACTGTTCGGTGAGCCGCGGGGCGCCGTCGCCGCGCGGGCGCGGATCGCCTTTGCCGTAACGAGCGATGAGGCGCGGATCTTCCTTCTGCCAGTCGAGCGCTTCTGCCAGCCGGCTCGAAGTGAGCACGCCGAAAGCTTGCTGGTGAAACGCATCGAGACCTTCCATCAAACCGCTCGCATCCACATCGCGACGGAAGCGATCGAAGCTGCCGAGCAGCGCCTTGCGGTCCGCCAGTCGGTCGAGCGTCATGTCGCGCAGCACCATGTCCGCTTTGGCATCGCCTTCGGGTCGGAAAGAACGGTGGGCCACGCCGAGGAAACCGGGCGTGCCGGCGTTGTACGGCTTGTGCTGCATCACCGGTTCAAGCCCGATGAACGGCGGCACCGCGCGGGCCGACGCTCCTTGCAGGCGCGAGACCGTGGCGCCAAAAGTCGGCCAGCCGCCGATAGGCTGCGAGCTGCTGCGCAGCCGGCCGGTCATGCACTGGAAATCGCTGTGATCATCGCGCGCGCCGACCATCGAGCGGATGATCGTGTATTTATCGGCGATCTTCGCGAGCTGCGGCAGGTGTTCGCAAATCTG
>SIAT01000023.1 GCA_009691645.1 Pedosphaera sp.
GGCCACGGCGGCTTCGGCAGCCTTCTGCAACGGCCCGTTCTTGTCCTGCTCATCTTTAACCTGCTTTTTGAGATCCACGACCTCGACCCCTTTGGTATCGCTCTCAGTTTTCGCCAAATCGCGCTCCTTTTCGGCGGTTTTCTTGGCATAGTCGGCCTGAGCAAATTTTAGGTCAGCAGCACCCTTCTCCTCCTTGAGCTTGGAAACCTGCGGCGGAATCCGGACGGCCCCGAGATAGATGCCAAAGCCACCGGCAAGAATCACAAAAATCAGGCAAATCTTAGTGGTGATAGACATAATCTTGCTCCGTGTTTGTACCGCGAAACTACTCTCCCTGCCCCCCACCTGTCAACTTGCCGTCGAAAGGGCTACGGCTGCTTCGGCGCGTCTGGTTTTGGTGCTGGCCCTTCCGGCTTCTTCTCGGCGAGGAAATGGGCACGGTCTTTGAGGAGCGGATCAACCGTCCAGCGCGAGACCAAGTAAGTCCATTTCTCGAACCGCTTCTCTGACGCCAGCTTGTCCTGTTGCGCTTTGGTTTTGTCCGCGTGCTCTTTGTCGAGACGCGTCTTGTCCTCGGGCTTTTCGTCCTTGCCCAGCACACGCGGCGGCAAAGATTTGGCGCTGACAGCGACAGCGAAGTGACTGGCCTCTTCGCCAGATTTCGCGCCGACCTTGAGTGTGTAGGTGAATTGATCGAAGGTCTCCAATTCGATGACGGTCGGCTTGTCGAGGCCGGTTTCCGTCGGCTTCCTGCCGATCGCCACGTCGGTGAATGCGGCCGATGCGAACGGGTTTCCGAGAGCGGACGCTTTTGCTGGATCGAGCTGCTCGCCCGGCTTGGCATCAACGAGCTTCCACTCGCCGCTTTCATTCTCTCGCACGAGACTCCACGCGTTCGTCGCCGAGGAGGGAAGGTAGCGGATGGTTCGGACCTTCTCGATGCGGACGAATTCCTTGTCGAGCCATTGCTCCGGCCGGGCCTCGATTTCGTTGAACACCTCGGAGACGAGTGCGACCTCTCCGTTGGATTTGGGATCCATCACCCAGCGCCCCACAGGAAACTCGCCGCCACCGCCGAAAGGCGAAGCTTGCTCGGTTTTCTTCACCTGCTTCTTACCCAGTAGAATCGCGCGGAGCGGCTTGCTGTCTTTGTCGCGGAACTCGACGAGCGTGCCCGTGCCATTGGTGTCCTTGCCCGGTTGGAGTAATTCCAAACGTGGCAACTGCGACGGACCGGCCTTCTCGCTCTGCACCACCTTCAATTCGGCAGCCTTGCGGAGGAAGTCACTGATGTTCTGAAAACTCGCTTTGTAACCATCGCGCTCCTTCACCTGCCATCCGTCATCCTTCCGCGTGAGGTTCAGCTCACCGGTCGCTTGGCGGATAGTGATCTGCGCGACATCATTCACCGGCAGATCGGCGAGAAGCTTGGCGCCCATTCCAGCGCTGCCCGAGCGATAGGATTCGTCGCGCGATTGTTGATACCAAAGGCCGAGGCTACCGAAGACAATGACGCCGGCCAGCAGTAGGATGAGATGGTTGCGGTTCATGCGGTCGCAGTGCGTTTGCGTTTCAGGACAAAGAAGCCGATTCCAGCCAGCGAAACGATAAGTGGCATTCCTGCGATGTTGAGCCACTTGATGCGGTTCTGCAGCGACTCGATCTCCGCGCGCAATTCCTTGCGGACTTTCTTCAACTCGAGCTTGGTCGCGGCCTCCTGCTTGCGGAACTTCTCCAGTGCAGCCTGCTGGTCAGGCGAGACGATGAATCGCTGTTTGGGATCTTTGCTGCGCTGCAGTTCATTCAACTCCCGCTGAGTCTCCTGCAGACTTTTCTCGATCTCCTCGATCTTGCTGCGGAAACGCTCCTCCGCTTGCGCCTCGATTTGGCGCACGCGCTCGAACGGCCGGTTGAGCGTGGCGCGACTGCGGGCATTCATGAGGTTCTCGTCGCCGGCCATCTGCTCAACGAGATTCTGTACGAAGGGGAGATTGCCACCACGCGGGGCGATCACGCGCTGCCCAAAGAATTCCTGCACCTGCACGCTGAACTGGTCGGCGAGCAGATCGGCATCAGCCACCAGCACCAGGGCGTTCTCGGCCTTGGATTCCTTGAGAGCGCCGTCGGCCTTTTTCTCTTTCGGCTTCTCGCCGGGCTTCTCCGGTTCGGCGGGCACAGCCAGCGGCTTGCCGTCGGGGAAGGCAGTCTTGAACTTGCCGGTGAGACGCAGCACGAGCGGGAACTCGCGCGCGCTGGGCTTGAATCCCTTCATCGCTTCGGCGACGGACATCTGCGCGAGGAATCCCTCGACCAGCGCAGAATCGCCGGTGCTCTTGACCAGCACAGTCCGTTTCAAGCCGCTGCCGGAAGCGGTCTGCGAGGCTTCTTCGGTGAACGCACCCGCGAAAGGCAATAGCAACGAATCAATCTGCGCCGTGGCCGCATCATCGGCATTGATGCCCGCGGCATTCACCGAGAGAACAGTCGGCGTCGGTTCCACACGGTTCTGGCGCACCATGCGCGTGACGAAATTCACATCCGCCACCACCTTGGTTTTGTCGAGCTTCACACCCCACGCCGGCAGGAGCAGGTCGAGTGTCGAGGCTGTCGGCGGGCCGCCGCCCATCATCGGATTGCCGCCCATGTTGCGTTGATCCACCAGCGAGACTGGATCGAGGAACGCGATGAGCTTGCCGCCGCGCAGCACAAATTGGTCGAGTGCGAACTGTGCCTGCGTCGTGATGTCGCGCGGATGAACGACGAGCAGCACCTTGATCGCTTCGTCGATCTTGTCCGTGGCCATCTCGACTGGGCGGACATCGAAGTCGCGCTTCAGCGTGGTGATGAAAGCCCACGGGTCGCTTCCTCCTCCTCCCTGCCCCAACTGGCGCATCATCGGATTGCCGGGCTGGCCGAAGACGGGCAACTGCGTCATTACGCCCACCACGACTTTGGTTGGGTTCGCGACACGCGCGATGGCACGGGAGAGTTCGTATTCGAGCAGGTTCTCGGTGCGCGGCGAGAGCGGCGGCAGGAGCGCTTTTTCATCAAGCAAACTCACGGCGATGCCGAGATAGAAAGCCTCTCCGTTCGGCAACGGCTCACCTTCCACGCCGTCGAGTTTGGCGGAATCTTCCGCGTCGGAATCCGGCTGCGGATCGAGTTTCTCGATGATGATGTTCCGCGAAGACTGGCGATATTCGCCGAGCAGATCCTCAACGCGCTTGGCGTAGTTCTTGAGGAAAACTTCCTCGGGCGAGTTGCCCTGCGTCTGCGTGCAGTAGAAGCGCACCTTCACCGGCGAGTCGAGTTTGGCGAGGATGGCTTTGGTGCCGGGCGAGAGTGTGTGGAGTTTCTCCTTCGTCAGATCGGTGCGCAGGCGCAACGGGCCGACGAGGAAGTTCACCGCCACGAGGATGACGAACAGCGCCACGATGCCGGCGGCGGAAAAGAAACTGTGTTCAAGCTTCGTCTTGTTCATAACAACGCTCCTTTATTCCCGAATACCTCGCACTACCACCGCTGTCGCGAAGAGCGAGAAGCCAATCAGCGAAAGGAAGAATAGTAGATCGCGCGTGTCGAGCACACCGCGCTGGAAACCTTCGAAGTGGGTCATCACACTGAAGCTCGTGACCAGATCCACGAGCCACGTGGAGTTGGGTGAAATGCCCGCGAGGAAATTCGTCACCGGCGGCCATCCCGCTAGGATGAGGAAGAGGCAGATGACGACCGACAGAATGAAACTGACCACCTGATTTCGCGTGATAGCGGAGGTGAAACAACTCACCGCGAGGTAGCTGCCAGCCATCAGGAAGCTGCCGATATAAGCGCCGAAGATTACGCCGTTGTCCGGATTGCCGAGGTGATTCACGGTGAGCATCAAGGGGAATGTCAGGACCAACGCCACACCGAGAAAGATCCATGAGGCGAGAAATTTCCCTACGATCGCCTGCCATGTGGTGATCGGCAGCGTGAGCAGGAATTCCATCGTGCCCAGTCGTCGTTCCTCTGACCAAAGGCGCATCCCGACCGCTGGCACGAGGAATAGATAGAGCCACGGATGCCAGACGAAGAAGGCCGTGAGCGTCGCTTCACCGCGATCGAAGAAGCCGCTCACCATGAAGGTGAAGAAGCCTGACAACAGCAGGAAGATGACGATGAAGACGTACGCGACCGGCGCGGCGAAGTAGCCCGCAAGCTCGCGCTTGGCGATGACGCGGATATTGGTCCAGGGTGAGTTCATTATTTGCCTCCCTTCAGAGTGTCCGGCAACGTGAGGCTGCGGAAGAGATCGTCCAACCGCCCGGAAGGCACGCGCTTCCTCAACTCCTCCGGCGTGCCGTTGGCCACGATGCGGCCGCGGTCGATAATGATTACGCGCGAGCAGACGGCGTCCACTTCTTCGAGGATGTGCGTGGAAAAGAGAATCGCCTTCTTCTCGCCCATGCGGCGGATGAGTTTGCGCGCTTCGAACTTCTGGTTCGGGTCGAGGCCGTCGGTCGGTTCATCGAGCACGAGCACATCCGGGTCGTGGATGAGCGACTGCGCGAAGCAGGTGCGATGCTTGTAGCCTTTGGAAAGGGTCTCGATGCTCTGATGCAGCACTGCCTCCAGGGAACATGTCTCCACTACGCGATCCACTGCGGTGTCGCGCGCCGCGCCGTGCAGCCCTCGAATCTCCGCCGAGAAACGCAGGAAGCCGCGCACCGTCATGTCGAGATAAGCCGGCGCATTCTCGGGCAGATAACCGATCCGGCTCTTCGCCAGCACCGACTGCTCGGCGATGTCGTGTCCGCCCACGGTCACGCGACCGCCGGTCGGCGTGAGATAGCCAGTCACCATCCGCATCGTGGTGGATTTGCCCGCGCCGTTCGGCCCGAGGAAACCCAGCACCTCGCCACGTTCAACGGTGAATGAGACTCCATCCACCGCGACTTTCGCGCCGAACACCTTCTTCAGATTCTCAACCTTAATCATCGAGTTTGTCAGACGGCAACGCCGCCCGTGTTGTTCCAATTATTTTTTGATGCCAAACCAAAACACTCTTTGTCAAGAGACACATTCCATAATATCACTCGTCGAGCGGCTCGCGGTTCGCGTAGCCGGAGTCGAGATCATGCCAGTGCGTGATGTCATCCTCGTCCTTTTCCCAGCAGAGGAAAACTTCACGCCCGCCGACGAACGTCGGAAAATCCACCAGCCCGCGCTCCAGATCTTTCACCTGGATTTCGCGCCGCTGGAACTCGTCCAGCACCTGTTTGAATTCGGAGAGAGCGATTACTTGACGGTTTGCCGGCTCGCCGCCCACGTCGCGTCCGCCTTCAAGCAACTTGGCGAGTGAGGCGTCATTCTGCGCGACACGTTGACGAAGATGATTGAGCCGGTCGAGCCATTCGCGCAACTGCGGCAAGATGGCGCGCGCTTCGGCGACGGTGTAGTGGATATGGAAGCGGCCGGACATTCGATGACATCACCTCGGCAGGGCATCCAGCTTCTTCTGAATCTCCGCGTTAGGCTCGATCGCGAGCGATTTGCGCCAATGTTCACGAGCTTTACCCGGCTGTTTGAGGACAGAGTAAATATCGGCGAGATGATCGTGCAGCGTGGCGTCGGGCTCCTTGAGATGCTGGAGCGCGCGGAGTTGCCAGTCGAGCGCCTCGCGCGGCTTGCCGAGTTTGAAGAAGGTCCACGCCATGCTGTCGAGGAAGGCGGCGTTCGTCGGCTCGGCCTTCACGGCTTTCTCAATCATCGCCTTCGCTTCGGTCAGTCGCTCGCCGCGCTCGACCCACATGTAACCGAGATAATTCAGCACATCGACGAAGTCGGGCGATTGCTTGAGCGCGAGCAGGAAATATTTCTCCGCCTCGGCGAAATTCTTGTTCCGCTCCAGCGTTGCGCCCAACTGGAAATAAAACTGCGGCGTGAGCCGTTGCGGTTCGGTGGCGCGCGCGTAGGTCTCGGCCGCGGTGAGGTGCCGAAGTGCCTTGGCGTGATCCTTGAGGCGCGCCTGCACCAGCGAGGAATAGAATTCCAGGATGAAGTTTGAGCGGAACCGCGCACGCGCTTTCTCCAACGTGGCCAGGGCTTCCTGCGGTTTATCCAACGCGAGTTGCACGCTGGCCAGTTCGTGGTAGGCGGTCTCCATCTCGGGATCGATCAGGAGCGCCTTGCCCATGAATTCAGCGGCCCGGGCGAATTGCTTGTCATCCGCGGAGATCAATCCCATCAGGTAGTTCGCCTGCGCGTTGGCCGGGGATTCGCGCAGCAACGCCTCAAGTTGCTCGGCGGCTTTCTTGCGGTTGCCCGACTGCAGATAAAGTTCCGTCAACCGCTCGCGCACCTGCGGGTTCATCGGGAAAAGTGCCTGCACGCGCGCATACATCTCGGCCGCCTGCGCGAATTCACCGAGGCTGCGGAAGGTTTCGCCCATCCGCTGCAACACCGCGGGGTTGTCACTGTTCAACCGCCGGGCTTCCATCAAGAGCGCGAGGATTCGGGGATGCAACCGCTCCAATTCCGTTGCATGCAAACGCGTGATCGAAAGGTAAAGGTCCGCCAGCGAAGTCAGGAATCCGGCGTCGCCACCCTTCTGTTGCACCGCCCTATCCAACACCTTCAACGCTTCGGGCAGTCGCTCGTTCTGCAGATAAATCTGGACGAGATTCTGATAAGCCTGTGGCAGCCTCGGGTTCTTTTTCAGAGCCGCATCGCTGGCGAGGATGGCCAGTTCCTGCTTGCCAGCCTGCGCGTAAGCCACGCCGAGCAGTGCGTAAAGATTCGCTGTCGCCTTCGGATGCCCCGTCGCTTGAATGAGCAGCGAGATGGCGCGGTCACTGTCTTTCTGGCGGATCAACCGCCGCGCAACCTCGACGACCACCGATTCGTTGGAGGCATCGGCCATCGCCGCTTCGTAGAATTCCTCCTGCGCCTTCGCCTGTTCACCTCGCAGCTCGAAACTCACGCCCGCGGCGAAGTGCGCCATCGCCTGAATGCGCCGTTCGAGATCCTCGACGTCGCGGTTCGGCGCCACCTCGACCGGTCGAACCGGATTGAACTTTTCCAGATACGCCGCGTCGTCGCTGGCGCAGCCGGCAAAAAGCAATCCGCCAACGAGCACGCTGACCCAGATGGCAGATTGGTGAATTTGCATAAGGAGATTCCGCGCGCGACGACCTGCCAGACGCGGTTCCCAAATGGTCGGCGCAGTTCCCGGCTACTTTTGCCAGGTGCGCTTCTTGTGCCGGTTGGCGCGAAGCTTCTTACGGCGCTTGTGTTTGTTGATTTTCGCTTTCCGGCGTTTCTTCAGTGAACCCATAGTGTGTATTTCAGTTAACGGACGCTCAGTATACCACCTTGTTCAAGGGGTATTCAATGATTCCTTCGGCCCCCGCGGCCTTGAGTTGCGGAATGATCTCACGGACGATGTGCTCGTCGATGATTGTTTCCACCGCCACCCAACCCTTTTGACTCAGGCTGGAGATGGTCGGATTGCGAAGCGCGGGCAACGTGGCCAGCAAGCTCGCTAAATTCTTCTCGGCGATGTTCAGCTTCAAACCCACCTTCGCCTCGGCGTCGAGGGCACCCTTCAGCAGCATCGCGATTGTCTCGATCTTCCTCCGTTTCCACGGATTCTTCCACGCCTCGCGATTGGCGATCAGGCGCGGCGTCGAGGTGAGCAACGTCTCCACGATCCGCAGTTTGTTCGCGCGGAGCGAGGAACCGGTCTCGGTCACGTCCACGATTGCGTCCACCAACTCGTGCGCTTTCACTTCCGTGGCGCCCCAGGAGAATTCCACCTCGGCCTTCACCTTGTGCTTCCGCAGAAACTGTTTGGTGATGTTCACCACTTCGCTGGCGATCCGTTTGCCCTGTAAATCCTTCACCGATTTGATCGGCGACTGTTCCGGCACGGCCAACACCCAGCGCGCAGCCTGCCGCGTCGCTTTGCTGAAAAGGAATTCCCCCACCTCGTGCACCTTCGAGCCATTCTCGATGATCCAGTCGTGCCCGGTGATCCCGCAATCGAGGTAGCCGTGCTCCACGTACCGGCTCATCTCCTGCGCGCGGAACATGCGGATATCCATCTCCGGATCATCCACGTACGGAATGTAGGAACGGCTGCTCACCTGGATGTTGAAGCCGGCCTTGGCCATCTTCTCCAGTGTCGCCTCCTGCAAACTGCCCTTCGGCAGCCCAAACCGTAAAATCTCTTTGCTCATTCGTCGTCGTGCTGACCGCGCGTTGACTCTCCGGTCCTCGCTCGCGCATAAACCTTCGCGGACGCTTTAACCCGCGTGGAAGGGTTGATTTGCCATTGCCGCCGCGGAAAAGCCAACTTTTTTTTCACCTTCTTCATCACGCACCCCCGCTCGCACCTCGCGCTACCCTCCGTTCAGGCTGCCGACGCCTTCACCGCTCCCTTGCGAATCAACTCCCCGATTGTCTGCGGATAAAGCACCCGCTCGACCTGCTGGATCCGCTCGTGCACCGTCTCGGCCGTGTCTCCCTCGACGATCGGCACCGCCTGCTGCGCGATGATCCGCCCCGTGTCGATCCCTTGATCCACCCAATGCACCGTGCAACCAGTCATCTTCACGCCGTGATCCAGCGCCTGTTTCCATGATGCCAAGCCGGGGAAGGACGGCAGGAGTGCTGGGTGAATGTTAATCACCCGTCCTGGGAAAGCGGCCAGAAAGGTTCCCTTGAGAATCCGCATGAAGCCCGCCAGCACCACGAGATCCACCCGCGCCTCACGCAGTGCCGCCACGTAAGCAGCTTCCGCCGATTCATCCAACTTCGTGCGGAACTTGCCCGGATCAATGAATCGCGCAGCCAGACCAAAGCCCGCCGCGTGTTTCAGGATGCCTGCCTCGGCCACATCGCTCAGCACCACGGCGACCTCCGCCGAGAGGTTCCCTTCCCGGCACGCCTGTGCGATGGCCACGAAGTTCGACCCTTTGCCAGAGCCGATCACACCCAGCCGCACTTTTCGTTCCGCACTCATCACCGCAGTCGTAACAAATCAACTGAGAAGCGGCAAAAGAATTGCGTCAGCTCGCTTCCGGTCCGTCAGGGTCCACACTGGGCGGGATTTCGTAGTTCTGGAAATGCTCCGGACGCAGCGGCTCGGAGATCGCATTCTCTCCGCTGAACCATTTGCCGAGATCGACCAGCTTGCAGCGTTTGGAACAGAACGGCCCGCAGGGACCGGCCTGCCAGTCGCCTGATTTTTTACATGTCGGGCATTTCAGAGGTCGCTTCATCGGATGCCGACGCGGCCGCGCCACGAAAACTATTGCCTGCCTAGCGTACGAACTCTAGCTTGGTCATGATTAACACGATGAACTTAATTTGGCATCGGCTCGACCGACTTCTCTGCACCGGCTCGTTGGCGCTCCTTCTCACTGTCGCCGGTTTCAAAATCCAAGCCGCTCCGTTCCCGACACCGGGCCAGCGCCCCGAACCGCTCGGAGTCCACGCTCTGGTCGATGCGCGGGTGGTCGTGAAGCCGGGAATCACGAACGAGAACGCTACCATCCTCATTCGTGACGGAAAGATCGAAGCCATCGGAGTGAACCTCGCCCTGCCCGCCGACGCGCGGGTCTGGCCGATGAAGGGCGCGACCATTTACGCCGGCTTCATTGACCCTCATCTCACGCTCGATTCCGGCCATCGCCCCGTACAGACGACGATGACGGTGCCGATTGATCTCACCGCACTCACTAGTGGCGCGGGTTTCTTCGGTGTGCCCGGCGAGGAAAAAGATCCGGGCAACCCCGGTGCCGGCGCGGCACTGGCGACTGTCACGCCGGAGTTCCGTGTGGCGCGCGGCTACACGCCCGACGCCAAGGCTCTGGAAAGTTTGCGCGAGCTCGGTTTCACCGCAGGAAATATTGTGCCGAACAAAGGCATCGTGCGCGGCACGAGCGTTTTTGTTCTGCTGACGGAAGGCAACCCGAACGAACTGATTCTCAAAGCCGACGTGGCGCAGCACATCGCCTTCGATTCCCACGCTGCGGGTGAGGACGCCTACCCGCACTCGCTGATGGGCGTGATCGCCGCCGTGCGACAGACCTTGCACGACGCGCAGCATCACGCCGTGTTGAAGTCGCTGAAGAATCCGACCAATCCGACTCCCTTCAACCCGGCGCTGGATTCTCTCGCGCCTGCGTTGGATAAACAGATGCCGATCATCTTCGAGCCAGGAAGCGCGCTGATGGTGGACCGCGCCGTACGCGTGGCCGCCGAGTTCGGACTCAAGCCCATACTCGTCGCCAGCGGACAGGAATGGCGCCGGCCGGAGCTGGCTCGGACAGCGAACGCGGCCTTCATTGTACCGATCAATTTCCCTGCTTTACCCAAGTTGCCCGAAGCGGACGACTGGGATCAAGTCACCCTCGACCAGCTTCGCGCGTGGGATTGGGCGGCGGAGAATCCCGCGCTGCTCCGGCGGGAAAAGATCACAATCGCTCTCACGCTGCACGGCCTCGCTGACCGCAAGACGTTTCGGAAGAACCTCCAACTCGCCCTCGATCGCGGCCTCTCGACGACCGATGCCCTCGCCGCGCTGACCACCGTGCCGGCGGCACTCTGCGGTCTCGATGCGCAGCTCGGCACCATTGAGAAAGGCAAACTCGCCAACCTCACCATCGTCGATGGGGATTATTTCGATCCGTCGGCCAAGCTGCGCGCGGTCTGGATTAATGGCCGCGCACATCTGATCTCTCCTTCCACGCCGATCAACGAAACAAAAGCCAAGCCGGCTGAGAAAAACGCGGACCCCAAACCGGACAAGGCGGCCGAGCTGCGCGATAATCTCAAGCAACGTGTCGCAAACGTGCCGGCGAAATTTCGCGGAGCGCTCACGAACCCGCCCGCCCTTCTCATCCGCAATGCCACGATCTGGACCAGTGGCCCACAGGGACGCTTGACCAACGCCGACCTGCTCGTCGTCGGCGAACGGATCAAAGCCATCGGCAAAAATCTGAAGCCGCCCGGGGAATTCGTGGGCAAAGGTTTGGTGGAGATTGATGCCGCGGGACTGCACATCACGCCCGGCCTCATCGATTGCCACAGCCACAGCATGATCCTCGGCGGCGTGAACGAGGCGACACTGCCCTCGACCGCGCAGGTGCGCATCGGCGATGTGATCAATTCGGAGACCGAGAACATCTTCTGGCAACTAGCCGGCGGACTCACGACGGCCAACCTACTGCACGGTTCGGCCAATCCGATTGGCGGGCAGAATGCCGTCATCAAATTACGTCACGGCGCCAACCCGGAAGATCTCAAGTTCACCGCCGCGCCGTCGGGCATCAAGTTCGCCCTCGGCGAAAACGTGAAGCAATCGAACTGGGGCGAGAAGCACACGCGCCGTTTTCCGCAGACGCGAATGGGCGTGCGGACCTTCCTCCAGAACCGTTTCCTCGCCGCGCGCCAGTATCAGGCCGAGTTGGAATCGCACCGGAAACAAGGCGGACCGCCGCCACGCCGCGATTTGGAATTGGAAGCGCTCGTGGAAATTCTGCGAGGCGAACGCTGGATCCATTGCCACAGCTATCGGCAAGATGAAATCCTCTCCTTCCTGCGATTGATGGAAGATTTCAACGTGAAGGTCGGCACGCTCCAGCACGTGCTCGAGGGTTACAAGGTCGCCGACGAAATCGCGCGGCACGGTGCGGGTGCGTCCTGCTTCTCCGACTGGTGGGGTTTCAAATTCGAGGTGTACGACGCCATCGCGTACGCCGGCAGTTTAATGCACCAGCGCGGCGCGCTCGTCTCCTTCAATTCCGATTCCTCCGATCTCGCCCGTCGCCTGAACCTCGAAGCGGCCAAGGCGGTGAAGTACGGGGGCACGAGCGAGGAGGAGGCGCTGAAGTTCGTCACGATCAATCCCGCCAAGCAACTGCGAATCGACTCACGCGTCGGCTCGCTCGAGTTGGGCAAAGATGCCGACCTCGTCCTTTGGTCGAAGTCGCCGCTCGATTCCGGGACGGTCTGTCTTCAGACATGGATCGAAGGAAAGAAATTCTACGCCCGCGACGCAGCCATCAATCGCGCCGCTGGGATACACAAAGAACGCGAGACGTTGCTCGACAAGACGCGCAAGGTCATCGCACTCGGCGGAGCCGACGGGGTCAGCCCCGTTGCGCAAGCCGCTTTCTTCCGAGAGGTTTTGGAACATGCCCGTGACCAGCACGCCCACGAATGCCTGGATTGCAAAACCCGGCACGACAAGCCATGAACGCGCTCCGCTTATCATTCCTCCCGCTCGCTCTCGCACTGCTTACCGCCACACAGCCTGCGCGCGCCGAGACATTGCTCTTCCGCGCGGCCGTCGTTCACACGATTGCCAAAGGCGACATCGTGAACGGCGAAGTGTTGGTCAAAGACGGCAAGATCGCACTAATCGGTCGCGGTCTTCCGACTGAAGGGGCGAACGTCATCGAGTTGAAAGGGCAGCACCTCTATCCGGGACTCATCTCTCCGAACACATCGCTAGGTCTTGTTGAAATCGGCGCGGTCCGCGCCTCGGTGGACACCACCGAAGTCGGCTCATTCACCCCCGATGTTCAAGCGTGGATTGCCATCAATCCTGATTCCGAGCTTATCCCCGTCGCGCGCGCCAACGGCATCACGCACGCGCTCGTCGTTCCGTCCGGCGGCATCATTTCCGGGCAATCGGGCCTGATCGCCCTCGCTGGATGGGGCGTCGAGGGAATGACCGTGAAACGTCCCGTGGCGATGCACCTCGACTGGCCGGAAATGGCGCTCGACACCACCCCCAAGGAACAGCTCCGCGATTCCAGTAAATGGAAATCTCCGGAAGATCAGGCCAAAGATCGGCGCAAGAAAGTGAAAGAGATCGAGGATTTCTTCGACGAGGCGAAAGCCTACGCGAAGGCTCGCACCGCGGCAGCGAAAGACTTCCGGCCGCATCCCGCTTGGGAATCCATGTTGCCCGTGGTGCGCGGTGAACTGCCGGTCTTCGTCCACGCCGACGAATTGCGCCAGATCAAGTCCGCTCTTCACTGGGCCACGAACCGCAACCAGCGCATCGTCATCGTCGGCGGTCGCGACGCGGCGCTCGCCGCTGACGCGTTGGCGAAGGCAAAGACGCCTGTCATCTTCGAGCATGTCTTCACGCTACCGCCGCGCGACAGCGATGCGCACGATGTTCATTTCCGCGCCGCCGGCCAACTTCACAAAGCCGGCGTGACCGTCGCCTTCGGTCTCAGCCTCGGCGCGTGGGGCGCTTCCGGTTTGCGAAATCTCCCCTACTCCGCCGCGCAAGCCGCAGCCCACGGCCTGCCTGAAACCGAGGCGCTCAAATCCATCACGCTTTATCCCGCGCAGATTCTCGGGGTGAGCGATCGGCTCGGCTCGATTGAACCAGGCAAAGAAGCGTCGCTCATCGCCACCGACGGCAACCTCCTCGACATCCGCTCGAACGTGAAACGGATGTGGATCGCCGGCAAAGAGACAAGTCTTGAGAGCCGTCACACGCGGCTGTACGAGAAATACAGGAACCGGCCGAAAGCGAAATGACGCGCCACTTATGACGCACCGGGCGTCTCACGTCGCGCGTCGAGGAACGCCTTCAACTCCGCCGCAGCCTTGCCGCCGAAACCGGACACCACGGCGATTTGTTCCGCCGTCGCGAGACGCAACCGGTGGACGGATCCAAACTTCTTCAGCAACGCCGCCTTGCGCGCTTCGCCGATGCCGGGAAACTCGTCGAGCAGGCTCTCGGAGATTTTCTTGAGCCGCAGTTGCGCGTTGTACGTGTTGGCAAACCGGTGCGATTCATCGCGCACACGCTGGAGCAACTTGAGCGCGCCGCTGTCGTGACTGAGCCGGAGCGGCTCCTTTTCGCCCGGGCGATAGATTTCCTCGAACTCCTTCGCCAAACCAAGAATGGGAATGGCCGCCAAGCCGAGCTTCTCCAATTCCGCGCGCGCGGCGTTCAGTTGCCCTTTGCCTCCATCAATCAGAATCAGGTCCGGCAAACCGCTCGTCGAACAGGACTCGAAAGGCGCGGACGTTTCCTTCGCTTCACGACGAAGGCGCGTGTAACGCCGGCGAACGGCTTCAGCCATGCAGGCGAAGTCGTTCTGTCCCTCGACGCTCTTCATTCGGAAACGGCGGTAGCTGGCGCGGTCGGGGCGGCCTTCCTTGAAGCTCACCATCGAAGCCACGGCGAAGGTGCCGCTGATGTTTGATATGTCAAAACCCTCGATACGCGCGGGCGGCCGCGGCAGATCCAATACGCGCACCAACTCCTCGAGATCGCGTGACAGAATGATGGTGGCCGGCAGCGAGTACGGGATACGCTCGAACTTCTCCGTCTTGCGCGACGTGTGGCGCAGCGCCGAGATGAAGTCGCGCAACTTGGCCGCGCGCTCGAATTCCTGCGCGGCGGCGGCCTTTTTCATCTCCGTCTCCAACTCCGAAATCATGCCCGTGGACTCGCCATCGAGGAAATCGCACGCGGCCGACACCTGCGCCTTGTATTGCTCCAGCGGCACATTGGCGATGCAGGGCGCGGTGCAGACCTTCAGGTGCGCATAGAGGCAGTGCTTGTAGTCGGCCGCGGTCGGCCTGAGGGGACGGCAGCCGCGCAGGCTGAACTTTTGCCGCACGAGGTTCAGCGTGCGCCGCACCGCGGTGCCGCTCGGGAATGGACCGAAGTAACGCGCGCCGTCCTCGATCTTCAGCCGCGTGAGCGTGAAGCGCGGGATCGGGTCGTTCAGATTCGTTTTGATGAGCAGGAAATTCTTGTCGTCGCGGAAGCTGACGTTGTAACGCGGCTTGAATTCCTTGATCAACTTCCCCTCGAGCAGCAACGCCTCGGCGTCGCTCCGCACTTGGTGGATGTCGAAATCGTGGATCGCATCCACGAGCGCGTTGAGCTTGATGTCCCAACCGCGGCCGCGCGAGGGGTGGAAGTATTGGCTCACGCGCCGGCGCAAATCGCGCGCTTTGCCGACGTAGATCACCGTGCCGAAGCGGTCCTTCATGAGGTACACGCCCGGCTTGTGAGACACGCGGCTCAGCTTATCCCGGATGTGGTCGGTGACGGGCACAGGCAAATTTCACGGCACCAACAGCGGCGAGGCAAAGGAAATCTGGCCGAAGAAAAACGCAGCGATACGGGCTCGCCGTGCTACTTCGCCAACTCGGGGTTCTCCATGAATGCGTAACAGAGCATGTGAGCGATGCCCATCTGCCCGTCCTCGGCGCGGCCGTAATGCGTGTCGTTGACGACGATGGCTTGATCGGCGATCTCAGCGAGCTTGCCGCGTTTGCC
>SIAT01000024.1 GCA_009691645.1 Pedosphaera sp.
GGAGATGCTGAGTTGGCTTTCGCGATTGAAACCGAGGTAGCCGAGGCAGCCGGTGTACGGCCCGCGCGAGACAGGTTCGAGTTCGTCGATGATTTCCATCGCGCGGATTTTGGGTGCGCCGGTGATGCTGCCGCCGGGGAAACACGCGGCGAGTGCGGCGAGGTGCGTGACGTCCGGACGCAATCGGCCCTCGACCGTCGAAACCAAGTGCTGCACTTGCGGGTAGCGTTCCAGTCGGGCGAGGTCCGGCACTTGCACGGAGCCGTATTGGCAGACGCGGCCGAGGTCGTTGCGCAGCAGATCGGTGATCATCACCAACTCGGACATTTCCTTCGCGCTGGTTTGCAGTTCGTAGGAGAGCTGGGCGTCGCGTGTCGGGTCGGCATCGCGCGGGCGCGTGCCTTTGATCGGCCGCGTGACGATGTGCGAACCGGAGAGGCGCAGGAACAGTTCGGGCGACGACGAGGCGAGTTGGAATTCGCCGCAGTCGAGATAAGCCGAGAAGGGGGCGGGGGAGACGGACGCGAGTCGCTGGAAGAATTCCCAACCGCCAGCGGTGAACGGCGCGCTGAGTCGCTGCGCGAGATTCACCTGATAGATGTGGCCGTGCTGGATGTAATTCTGCGCCCGTTTGACAGTGGCGAGGAATTCATCGCGCGTGAAGGTGGACGCGACGGGCGCGGGTCGAAACGCGTCGCCCGTTTCGGAAGGCGACGGCGTTTCCGGCGCGTGGATTTTCCCGTGCCACCACGCGAGGGATTGCCTCGCGCGCGATTCACTGCGCGAGCCGTCGGCGTCCAGACCGGTGGCGATGACCCACGCTTTGCCGAGGCGATGGTCGAAGGCGACGAGGCTGCCGTGGAAACCAACGTGGCAGTCGGGTAATTCGAGGTCGTTCACGGCGCGGCTGGGCAGGCGCGGCTCGGTGAAGTTCTTCAGGTCGTAACCCCAGTAGCCGAAGGCGCCGCCGAGCGGGAACGGCAGGTCGAGTTCCTCGAGCAGTTCATAGCGGGCCATGAGCCCGTCGAGGATGTGCCACGGGTTGCCGAATTGTTCGTGCGTCTGATTGGCGGAGATTAGTTCGCAGCGGGAACCGAAGGAACGGAGGGTGAGGAACGGCTGCGCGGCGACGAACGAGTAGCGCGCGGAGGGGAGATCGAAGAGAGCGCTGCGGAGGAGGACGACGCCGGGCTCGCCGGCGAGTCGCTCGACGAGCGATTCGGGCGTGGGCGGCGAATCCATTTCCTGTATCAGCGGGCGCACAAATCTATCGGACCACAGAGCGACACGGATCAATACAGATGACTGGGCAGGCGTTACGGCTCATCTGCTGTTGCACGGTGTTTTCCTAAAGCGCGAGGAGTCTGGCCAATCCCGCGTCGGATTTCAATGGGCTGACGAGGGCCAAGTTGAGGCGTTCCGGGCGGAAGAAATCGCGTGCGGCGTCGCGGATCTGCGCGGCGGTGACGGCGGCGTAGCGTTCCTTCACGGTTGCGGGCGGGATGATTTGGCCGTAACCGAGGAGCTGTTCGCCGATCCAGTTCATCTGGTTCTCCGTGCCTTCGAGGCTGAGATCGAGTTGCCCGAAGAGATAATCCCGCGCGCGGCGAAGCTCGGCCGCGCTGGGCGGGGTTTCCGCCAGTCGACGCATTTCGCGCGTGATGAGGCGCAGGACCTGCGGCAGTTTTTCGGCTTCCAACCCGGCTGAGATGACGAGGTCACCGACGTCGTCAAAGAAACTCGGCGTGCTATAAATGCTGTAAGCCAGACCGCGATCTTCGCGCACAATCTGGAAAAGACGCGAAGACATATTCTCGCCGAGGATGACGTTGAGGAGTCGGAGTGCGTGCCGGCGATCGTCGTGGCGCGAGCAGGTGCGGATGCCGAGAGCGAGTTGGGTCTGCTCGGTCTTGCGAGTGATCAGCTTGATGCGCGGGGCCGATTGTCGTGCGTCGGCGGGCGTGAAGACGGGGCGTTTGCCGGCGGGGAACCGCGCGGCGATTCGCTTCACGGCACGGACGACCTCCGCGTGTTTCACATGACCGGCGGCGGTGATGAGAGTGCTGTGCGCACCGTAGTGGGCGTGGACAAAGGCGAGCAGGGCGCGGCGATCGAGACGATCAATGGAACGGTGTGTGCCGGTGATGGGGCGGCCGAGCGGTTGATTGGGCCAGAGCGTTTCGTTGAGCAATTCCTGCACGCGCTGGGCCGGTTGATCCATGTACATGGAGACCTCCTCCTTGATGACGTCGCGTTCCTTGCTCAACTCGGCCGGAGCGAAGAGCGATTGGAGATACATGTCGGCGAGCACGCTGAACAACTCAGCGAAATGGTTGTGGTGCGCGCGCGAGTAGAAGCAGGTGTTCTCCTCGGCTGTGAAGGCATTGAGATAGCCGCCGACACCCTCGATATCTTGAGAGATTTTTTTGGCCGAACGATGACGTGTCCCTTTGAAGAGCATGTGCTCGATGAAGTGAGCGGCCCCGTTTTGCGCGGTGATCTCCGCACGGCTGCCGACGGCGGCCCAAAAGCCGAGACTGACGCTGGCCATGTGCGGCATCTCGGCAGTGGCGACGGTCAAGCCGTTGCTCAGGCGCGTGACATGGTACATAGAGCAATTAACCAAAAATCAATGCACAGAGGCGTGATGAATGGACGAAGTTTCCAAAAGCCCGTGCGGTTCCGTGTCGGTCCAGAGTTTGGTTCAGGCGAAAGCCTTGGAGACCTGATCGGGCGGGCCGACGCGGCGCTGGTAGTCGAGGATAGCTTGAACGGCTTCATGTACGTCGTCGGTGACCAACACCAGATCGAGGTCGCCAGGGCTGGTCATGCCGCCTTTTTCGAGGGTGGACTTCATCCACTTGAGCAGGCCGCTCCAGTAGTCGGTGCCGAAAAGGATGATCGGGAAACGCGGGATGCGCTGGGTTTGGATCAGCGTGAGCACTTCGAACAGCTCGTCCATCGTGCCGAAACCGCCGGGCATATAGACGAAGCCCATCGAGTATTTTACGAAGCAGACTTTGCGGCAGAAGAAATAGTGGAAGTCGATCGGAATGTTCGAGTAGGGGTTGCCGTGCTGCTCGAAGGGCAGCTCGATGTTCAGCGCGATTGATTTGCCTTTGGCCGCCGCCGCGCCTTTGTTGCCGGCTTCCATGATGCCCGGTCCGCCGCCGGTGATCACCGCGAGGTGATGTTTGGCGAGCTGCTTGGCCAGTTCGACGGTGGCGAGGTAATACTTGTCCTTCGGCTTGGTGCGCGCCGAGCCGAAGATGGTCACGGCAGGGCCGACTCGGTTGAGCGTTTCAAAGGAATCCACGAACTCCGCCATGATGCGGAAGATGCGCCACGGATCTTCTTTGGAGAAAGGGACGGGCTGGTGTGAGCTCATTCGTGAATGCAGGCTAAAGCCGGAAACACGGCTTGTCGAGACGGGGAAAAGTGTCGGACGCACGCGCGGCGCGGCCGAGACGCGAACGGGCACGGATATCCGTGCGTCTGACGTGTCACATCTTTTCCCTGCGGCGTGGGTTTACGAGCTACGAGCAGCCGAGGCTTTCGCCGCAGTTGTGGCACTTGTAACAGGCGCCGTTGCGCACGGTGACGTGGCCGCAGTTCGGGCAGGTCGGCGCGTCGAGTTGGTTCACGAACGTCGAAGACTTGGCGCGCGATTGGCCGGGCACGAACGGTTTGAGCAAGCTTGCCGGATCGTCCTCACGCGCCAGTTCGCGCACGGGGCGGTTCACGCGTTTCTTCATCTCCTCGAGCAAGCCGGGCATCTGCAACTCGGGTTGGTTCGGTTGGCTCGCTTCGCGATAGCCGGAGACGAACTGCAGCGCCATCCAGCGGAAGACGTAGTCGATGATGGACGAGGCGTTGCGGATCTCGGGGTTCTTGGTGAAGCCGCTCGGCTCGAAACGCTGATGGGCGAACTTCCGCACGAGCGCCTCCAGCGGCACGCCGTATTGCAGCGCCATGCTGGTGAGCGTGCCGACGGCGTCCATCAGACCGCCGATGGTGGAGCCTTCCTTCGCCATCGTGATGAACAGTTCGCCGGGCGTGCTGTCCTCGAACAGGCCGACGGTGAGATAACCTTCGTGGCCGGCGATGTCGAACTTGTGCGTGAGAGCCGTGCGCGTGTCGGGCAGGCGACGGCGGAGCGGCTGTATGAGCTGCTGTTGCAACGCGCCGACTTGCGATTCCAGTTCCTGAATGCGCGTGTCGAGCACGCTGCGGTCGGTGACGGTTTTCTCGCCGCCTTCATTGGTCTTCTTGGTGTTGAGCGGCTGCGAACGCTTCGAGCCGTCGCGGTAGATGGCGACGCATTTGAGGCCCATCTTCCACGCCTGCATGTAGGCGTCGCGGATGTCGGTGACGGTGGCTTCGTGCGGCAGGTTAACGGTTTTTGAAATCGCGCCGGAGACGAACGGCTGCGCGGCGCCCATCATTTTGAGATGGGCCATGTAATGGATGGAACGCTTGCCGCGGTGGGCTTTGAAGGCGCAGTCGAACACCGCGAGATGCTCGGGCTTGAGCCCGCTGGAGATGGGGAGGCCGTTCTCCTCGACGTCCTCGATGGTGTCGAATTTCTCGATGTGCGCGACGATGGCGGTGACTGCGTTCTCGCCGTAGCCGAGCCGGCGCAGAGCTTCCGGCACGGTGCGATTCACAATCTTGAGCATGCCGCCGCCGGCGAGGAGTTTGTATTTCACGAGCGCGATGTCGGGCTCGACGCCGGTCGTGTCGCAGTCCATCAGGAAACCAATCGTGCCGGTCGGCGCGAGCACGGTGACCTGCGCGTTGCGGTAGCCGTGCTGGAGGCCCTTCTCGATCGCGACGTCCCACGTGCGGCGCGCCTCCTCTTTCAGATAGTTGAACTCGCGGCTCGGATGGATTTCTTCAACAGCCGTGCGGTGTTGAGCGATGACGCCAATCATTGGCTCGACGTTTTCTTTGGTGAGCGGCTTGGCGACACCAGAGCAGCGGGCATCGTGATAGCCTTTGAAAGTGCCCATGATGTGCGCGATCTCAGCGGACTGCTCGTAGGCGTGACCGGTCATGATGGAAGTGATGGCGCCGGCGAGCGCGCGCCCTTCATCGGAATCATACGGCAGGCCGTAGCTCATGCAGAGCGAGCCGAGGTTGGCGTAGCCGAGGCCGAGCGTGCGGAAGATGTGGCTGTTCTCGGCGATCTGCTGCGTGGGATAGCTGGCGTTGTCCACCACGATCTCCTGCGCAGTGATGAAGACGCGGACGGCCGCCTTGAAACGTTCCACGTCGAACGTGCTGTCGTCGCGCTTGAACTTCATCAGGTTCAACGAGGCGAGGTTGCAGGCGGTGTCATTGAGGAAGACGTACTCGCTGCACGGGTTGGTGGAGTGGATCGGCGCGGTGCCTTTGCAGGTGTGCCATTTCTGGATGGCGCCATCGTACTGCAGGCCGGGATCGCCGCAGATCCAAGTGCCTTCGGCGATTTTGTTGAGCAGCGTGGAGGCGTCCTTCTTTTCGAGCGGCTTGCCGTCGGTGGCCTTGCGCGTCCACCACTCCTTGCCGTCGTGGGCGGCCTGCATGAACTCGTCGCTCACGCGGACGGAGAGGTTCTCGTTCTGATACATCACACTGCCGTAAGCGTTGCCGTTGTAGGAACCATCGTAACCCTGTTCGATGAGCGCCCACGCCTTCTTCTCCTCGATTTGCTTCGCGTCGATGAACTCCTCGATGTCGCCGTGCCAGTCGCGCAGCGTGTTCATCTTCGCGGCCCGCCGGGTTTTGCCGCCGGACTTCACGACGCTGGCGACTTGATCGTACACCTTGAGGAAGGAGAGCGGCCCGCTGGGCCGTCCACCGCCGGAGAGTTTCTCTTTGCTGGAACGGATGGGCGAAAGATCGGTGCCGGTGCCGGAGCCGTACTTGAAGAGCATCGCCTCCGAGTAGCAGAGGTGCATGATGCTTTCCATGTTGTCGTCCACGGACTGGATGAAACAGGCACTGCCCTGCGGATACTCGTACTGCGTGCTGGCACGCTCGGCCACACCGGCCGTGCGGTTGTAGAACCAGTTGCCTTTGGTCGAGTTTTTGCCGATGCCGTACTCGTGGTAAAGACCGACGTTGAACCAAACCGGCGAGTTGAAAGCACCGTGCTGATTCACGCAGAGCCAGAGCAGTTCCTCGTAGAAAATCTCGCCGGCGGCTTTGCTGAAATAACCATCGGCCACGCCCCAGTCGGCGATGGTGCGGCAGACGCGGTGCATCAATTGCTTCACGCTCGTCTCGCGTTCACTGGTGTGTTGCTCGCCGTAGAAATATTTCGAGACGACGACTTTGGTTGCGAGCACGGACCACGATTTCGGGACCTCCACGTTTTCCTGTTTGAAGACCGCCTTGCCCGAGTCGTCCGTGATTTCGGCCGTGCGCTTTTCCCACTCGATCTGGTCGAATGGTTTCACCTTCGCGTCGCTGAACACGCGCTCAATGTGCAGGTGACGCTTGCCTTTGCCGGCGCGTGGCGCGCGGCGGTTGGAAGAGGTCGGGGAGGTGGGAGAAGTTTCGCGGGTGTCGATCATGGTCGGTTTATTCTAAAGTTCGGTTGCCCTGCCACTCGCGCCGTATCACACGATACGGCAACGGCCAGCGAAGGGCCAATGCCTCGCGAATGGGGTCGCCGCACTGTCGGCAAAACCACCCTCACGAAGCGCGACCAAGCTAACGTGGAAGCGCGCACTCACAAGCGGGAGTTGTCCAAAACTTGTTCGCCGCACCGAACTGCACGGCGCTCCGATCCAATGCGGCGTTTGTCGCCGGTGTGAATAACGCCGGCGACACTAAGTGAACAAAAACGATCGGTTGCCCTGTCCAGGCGGCCTTCAACGGCGCCGTTCCTGTCGTGGGCCGCTCCCGCTATCGGGGCGCTGTGGTTTCGCTGGTGCGCGTCCCTGTTGCGGACCCGGTTTGCTGCTGTTGCCGCGCGGCACACTCGATGTGCCCGGCTTGCCGCCGCCATCTCGAGGCGCGTTCGGCTTCGATTTCGCGCGGCCTTGTTGCGGGCGCGGCTTGTCACTCTTTTCGAAAGCGCGGCGGTTTTTGTTTTTATCGAAAGAACGGCGCTGTTTGTATTTGCGGATCGGCTCGACAGTCTTCGGACGGGCTTTGGGCACGAGCACGAGCGGGCAACCTTCGTAGCCGAAGGCCGTGCGCAACTCGCCAGCGAGGTGCTTCTTGTACGAATCGCTGAAGAGCTCGTCGCGGCTGACGAAGAGGAGGAAGGTGGGCGGCGACTGGCGGACCTGCGTGGCGTAGAAGAATTTCAGTCGATCGCCGGAAGCGCTGATCGGCTGGCGGCGTTCGATGGCGTCGTTGATCGTGCGGTTGAGAAGTCCGGTGGGAATCTTTTGCTGCAGCTGTGCGGCGACGTAGCGGACGCCTTCGAGTAGGCGATCGAGGTGGAAGCCTTCCTTGGCCGAAGTGAAGATGACAGGGGCGTAGTCGAGAAAGAACAGGCGATCCTGCACCCACTGACCGAATTCGCCGAGGGTGGTGAGTTGCTTGCGGCGTTCGTCGCGGTGCCGGTCTTTCTTTTGGCGGTGTTCGACTTCCTCGATGCGCGCCGCGCGGACCTTCTCGGCCACGAGGTCCCATTTGTTTACGACCACGATGCAGGCCTTGCGGTTCTCGACGATGATGTCGGCAATTTTCTTATCCTGCTCGAGGATGCCGCTCACGGCGTCGAGCACGAGCAGCGCGATATCGCAGCGGGCGATGGATTCGGCACTGCGCTGCGCGCTGAAGAACTCGACGGAATCATCCACCCGCCGCGACTTGCGCAGGCCGGCGGTGTCGATGAGCACGTAACTCTGGCGCACACCGTCGGTCTCGACTTCGAACGGCACATCCACCGCGTCGCGCGTGGTGCCGGGAATCGGGCTGACGATGACGCGCTCGCTCTGCGTGAGCGCGTTGATGATGGATGATTTGCCGACGTTCGGCCGGCCGACGATCGCGATCTTGAGCGGGCCGTGAGGTTTTGATTTCGGAAAGGAAGAGGCGGATTCATCGCCCTCCGCAGCTGGTTCCTCTTCCGGCGTTTGTTCCGCGGTCGGCATGGCCGGCAGGAATTTCATCGCTGTTTCCATCAGCGCATCGATGCCAATGCCGTGAATGGCGGTGACGGGGAGAAGTTGATCGAAGCCGAGCCGAGCGAACTCGGTCATGTTGGCTTCGATACGGGCGTTGTCCACCTTGTTCACCGCGACGAGCACTGGCTTGCCGGCGGCGCGGAGGCGTTTGGCGACCTCTTGATCGAGCGGCACGATGCCTTCCTGCACATTGACGACGAGAATGATGACGTTCGCCGACTCGATGGCGAGCTGCACTTGGTCGAACGCGGCCTTCGTGATGACGTCCTCGGCCTTTTCGCCGCGGAGCAAACCAATGCCGCCGGTGTCCACGAGCGTGAACGGCCGTCCGAG
Organism: Pedosphaera sp.; assembly: GCA_009691645.1. Lineage (GTDB taxonomy): Bacteria > Verrucomicrobiota > Verrucomicrobiia > Limisphaerales > SIAT01 > SIAT01. Next base: position 8,463 of record SIAT01000024.1, read on the forward strand.
CCATTCGATCTCCGCGCTGACGCGGTCGCGCGTGACCCCTGGCTGATCGTGCACGATGGCAATGCGACGGCCCGCGATCCGGTTGAAGAGCGCGGACTTGCCGACATTCGGCCGACCAACGATGGCGATGAGTCCCGACATAGGAAACAAGGATGGGGCAAACCGCGCGTGTGCGGAAGCAAAACGTTGACTGTGGAACAGTGGCGACCCTACCGGGAATCGAACCCGGGCTCCCACCGTGAAAGGGTGGTGTCCTAACCGCTAGACCATAGGGTCGGCCAAGAACGCGGAAATATAGGCTGGAGCCACCGATTGTCACGCCGAAAAACAAGCGGGCCGCAGTTGTGGCGTGTTGGAAAATGGATGGCGGAGACGCGTGGCTTTGATTAACTATCGGCCATGATTCCGCCGCGCCATCGGGTTCGCTTCATCGCGTGCTTTGTCCTTCTGTTCACAATGCAGCTCGCGGCCGCTCCCTCCTCCGCGCCCGAATGGATTTGGGGCGACAGCGCGGTCGTGACGAATCAGGTCATTCATTTGCGCAAGATTTTCGACGCGGCGCGCGAGGTGAAGTCGGCCGAGTTGCGCGCCGTCGCTGACGACGAGATGGCGATCTGGCTCAATGGCGAAAGGGTCGGGCAGGTGAACGGCTTCCAGCGCATCACGCGTTTCGATGTCACGCGGCTCCTTCAAAAAGGGGCGAACCATTTCGCCATCGCGGCCACCAACCGCGCCGGGCCAGCCGGCGTGTTGCTTAAGTTGGAGTTGACCTTTGCGGACGGCTCGCGCCAGCGGGTGATCACCGATCGCTCATGGCAAAGCGCCGTGAAAGCACCGGCGAGTTGGCCGAAGCCCACGCTCGAAAACACCGGCTGGGTCGGCGTTGTTTCGTTGGGTCAGCTCGGTGTTGCGCCGTGGGGCGACCCGACCGGCGAAGTGGATGATTACAATCAGTGGAAGCAAGCACTTGAAGCCGGCGCGGCCACGCTGCCGGAATCACTGCAAGCACTGCCGGGTTTCAAGGTCGAGTTGCTTCACTCAGCCACACGCGACGAAGGGTCGTGGGTGAGTCTCGCATTCGATCCGAAAGGCCGCCTGCTCATCGGTCGCGAAGGTCCGGGCATTTTGCGACTCACGTTGCCTCCGAAGATTGGTGCGGCGTCCAAGATCGAGGTCATCAACAACACGCTCAACGAATGCCGCGGCCTGCTTTGGGCGCATGGCAGCCTTTACGCCAACGCGAACAACTCGAAGGGATTTTATCGCCTGCGTGACACGGATGGGAACGATCAGTTCGATGAGGTGAAGCTGCTGCGCGCTACCGGCGGAAATGTGGGCCACGGCCGCAATGCGCTGACGCTCGGACCGGATGGGTCCATTTATCTGATCCACGGCAACGACGTGTTGTTGCCCGGCGATTTTTCAAGCGGCCAATCGCCCTTTCGCAACTACGGCGAAGATCAGCTCCTGCCTTGTATCTGGAATCGCGGGTTGATGAACGCAGGCACGAAAGCCCCGGCCGGCCACGTCATTCGCACCGACGCCGAGGGGCGGCGTTGGGAAATGGTGGCGGGCGGTTTCCGCAATCCGTACGGCATCGTCTTCAATCTCGAAGGAGAAATGTTCACCTACGACGCCGATATGGAATGGGATCTCGGCGCGCCGTGGTACCGGCCGACGCGCGTGAATCACATCGTCTCCGGCGGCGACTACGGCTGGCGACAGGGCACAAGCAAATGGGCCGCGTACTTCGCCGACAGCCTGCCCTCGAACGGCGACATCGGCCTCGGCTCGCCCACGGGTGTGAAGTTCGGCACGAGTTCGAATTTCCCGGCGAAGTATCGCCGCGCGCTTTTCATCCTCGATTGGGCTTACGGCAAAATCTACGCAGCCCATCTCAAACCCAGTGGCGCTAGCTACACGAGCACGCACGAAGTTTTCCTCCAAGGCCGTCCGTTGAACGTGACCGATCTCGAGTTCGGGCCGGACGGCGCGATGTATTTCGTCACCGGCGGTCGTCGCACGCAGTCCGGTCTTTATCGCGTGACATGGAGCGGCGGAGCTGTGGCGGAAACGAGATTGTCGGCGAGCGCGTTAGCTGAAATCAAGGAAGCTGCCGCCGCGCGGGCCGTGCGGCACAAACTCGAGGCGCTCCATGGCCGCGAGGATGCGAACGCGCTGGCCGACGCGTGGGAGCATCTCGACAGCGCGGATCACTGGATCCGCCACGCCGCACGCGTGGCTATCGAATGCCAGCCCGTTCCACAATGGCAGGAACGCGCGTTGCGTGAGACGCGCCCCGCCGCCGCGCTCACCGCGTTGCTGGCTTTGGCGCGCGTCGGCAGTACCAACGCCCAGCCCGTGTTGCTTCGGCGATTGGAAAGCTTCGCGCTCGACAAACTTTCCACAGAACAACAGCTCATCGCGTTACGCGCTTTCGAACTGAGTTTCATCCGGATGGGCCGTCCGGATAATGCGGCAGCGGAGAACATCGCGCGGCGGCTGGACGCCATTTTTCCTGCGTCGGCCACGCCAATGAATCAAGAATTGTGCAAGCTGCTGGCCTATCTCGAAGCACCGCGTGTTGTCGGAAAGTCGCTTGCGCTGCTTGCGCGGGCCACCACGCAAGAGGAGCGGTTGCATTATCTTTTCACGCTCCGTCACGTGCGTGTTGGTTGGACGTTAGATCAACGCCGCGACTACTTCGCTGCGCTCGGCCGCGCCGAGTACTTCAGCGGCGAACATTATCTGCCCATCTTCTTGCGCAACATCCGCGCCGATGCGCTTGCCACGCTCACGCCCGCCGAACGCGCCGCGATTGAACCACGGCTCTCGGCCCAGCAACGCCCGAAACCCGCCGTGGCTCGTGCGCTCGCGCCTCGGCCATTCGTGCGCGAGTGGCGGATGGAGGATTTCAAGGAGGCTCTCGCGGCGGTCGGGAAAGGGCGGGACTTCGCGCGCGGCAAGGCGATGTTCAGCGGGGCCGGTTGTGTGCAGTGTCATCGTTTCAGTGGTGAGGGGCAGGCGATTGGGCCGGACTTGGCCGGTGTCGGCGCGCGGTTTGACCGGCGAGCGCTCGCCGAATCCATCATCGAGCCATCACGAGTGATCGATGACAAGTACCGCAGCGTGGTGGTGACGACGCGGCGCGGCGACGTGGAGGTGGGCCGCCCGGCGGGTGATGACGGCCAGACCCTGCTCATCGCCCCGAACGTTTTCGCGCCGGATGAGGTGGTGCGCATCCCGCGCGCGGACATCGCCAATCAAAGTTTCTCGCAGGTGTCGCCGATGCCGGCCGGTCTGCTCGACACGCTCACGCGCGAAGAGGTTCTCGACCTGCTGGCTTATCTGATTGCGGAAGGCGACCCGAAGAACGCCGCGTTTGCGCGCTGACGTGGAACGAAAAAAGCGGCGCCTGGAGTGGACGCCGCTTCGTGAAATGGGATTGTTACTTCGCCGCGTTGAGCGTGAGCGTGAGGCGGGACTTCTTGCGGTCGGCGGTGCCGCGATGGAGCACGCCGGTCTTCACCGCCTTGTCGATGGCGGAGATGACATCCTTCAGGGCGGCGGGCGCCTCGGCGTTCTTGCCTTCGGTGGCGGCTCGGAATTTCTTCTCGAGCGTTTTGAGGCGGCTCTTGACGTAGGAGTTGGCGGCTTGTTTGCGGGCGCTGGAGCGCACGCGCTTTTCGGCTGACTTCGTGTTCGGCATAAAATTTCTCTAAATCAGAGGGCGAGAAAAATACCCGAACGGCGGGCAATGTCAACGGCTTGTTCTGCCTTCCAAGTCTCCCGTTGCGGGGCGTTGTCGGAGCGGGTAGAAGGGGCGCGTGACCGACACGCCGGCCGCTGCGCCGAAGACTCCGCTCCGTCAACGACTGGCCGCCTTCCTCTGCCCGCCGCTCGGGCTTGTGTTGCTCTGGCGCGGGCCGCAGCCCAGCGGACGCAAATGGATCGGCACGCTTTTCATTCTACTCTACTGCCTGCCGTATGCGGCGGGCATTCTCGCCGCGCTCGCTGGGCTGGGCGCGATTGAATTCGAATGGAAGGGCGGAACCGGCCCGCGCATCGTTCACCGCCGCACGGTGCCGAACTTCGACCAGCTCGACGCCAGTCGCGCGCAGCAAAATCAGAGCGCCACCAACCTTCTCGCGACGACGAACGGCTCGACTTACTGGACTGATTTCCGTGGGCCGAACCGCGATGGTCATTACACGCAGCAGCCCATTCTGACCGTTTGGCCGAAGGAGGGCCCGTCTCGTTTCTGGCGGCAGCCGGTCGGCGGCGGCTACGCATCCTTCGTCATCGCGCACGGCCGCGCGTTCACGATTGAGCAACGGCGCGAGAAGGAGTTCGTCACCGCTTACGACCTCGCCACCGGCCGCGAGCTGTGGGCGCACGGTTCGCCGGCGCAGTTCAACGACCATTGGAACATGGGCGGGGTCGGCCCGCGCGCCACGCCGACGTGGCACGATGGCCGCGTGTACGCGCTCGGCGCCGAGGGCGAGTTCGTTTGCCTCGAAGAAATCACCGGTCGCGTGCTTTGGCGGAAAAACGTCCTCGCCGAAAACCGTTCGGCGAATCTCGACTTCGGCATGTCCGCCGCGCCGCTCATCGTTGATGACAAAGTCATCGTCACGCTCGGCCATCCCGACGGCGCGGAAGAAACGACGGTGATTGCGTATAACAAAGTTTCCGGTGCGCCCGCTTGGAAAACGGCTGCTGAGAAGCTTGCTTACAGTTCACCGATGCTCGTCACGTTGGCCGGTCGTCGGCAAATTCTGATTGCTGGCGCACGCCGTTCTCTCGCTCTCGCGCCCGAGAATGGCAAGGTTCTCTGGGAATTTCCGTGGGCCGTCGCCTACGACAACAACATCGCGCAACCGCTGCTGCTGGGTGGTGACAAGGTTTTTCTCTCCGCCGGTTACGGCACCGGCTGTGTTGCTTTCGAAGTCATGCGCAAGGAGAACGCATTTGAAGTCGTCGAGTTGTGGCGCAGCAAGCAGATGAAAAATAAGTTCACCAGCTCGGTTTTCTGGCAGGGACACATCTACGGTTTGGACGAGGATATTCTGGTCTGCCTTGATGCCGCGACGGGCCAGCGCCGTTGGAAGGACGGCCGCTACGGCTACGGCCAGTTGCTGCTCGCCAGCGGGCATTTGATTGTGCTCTGCGGCGATGGCGATCTCGCGTTGGTGAAGGCGACTCCCGAGCGGCACGAGGAGTTGGCCCGTGTGCCCGGCGTGAAAGGCAAAACGTGGAACTCTCCCGCCCTCGCTGAGGGTCGGCTGCTCATCCGCAATGGTGCCGAGATGTCATGCTTCGACTTGTCCGTGCCAGCCAAGCCAGTCGTGACGCACTGAGCCTCGATGAAGCCGTCCCATCTCGCCGCGCTCGTGGTGCTCAACATTTTCTGGGCAGCGTCCTATTCGTCGTTCGCCGCGCTGAAGCAACTCGGCCTCGGCGTCGGTCCGATTGTCACGCTCCGTTACACGCTGGCCGCGCTGGTCATGGCTGTACTCTGGCCGCTTTTGCCGGGTAAAAGTCCGCGTGGCCGCGACCTTGCCATCGCGCTCGGGATGGGCGTGCTCGTCTTCGTCGTCGCGCCGCGGTTGCAGGTACTCGGTGTTCATCTGAGCAACGCCGCCGATTCCTCCGTGCTGATGGCGCTCGAGCCACTCGTCACCTCCGTGGCGGCCGCGTTGTTCCTGCACGAGTTCGTGCCCGCGCGGCGTTGGTTCGGTTTCACCCTCGGACTCCTCGGCGTGCTCCTGCTCAACCGCGTCTGGCGCCACGAATTTCAGATGACCAGCCTGATGGCGAACGCCGTCTTCATCTCCGCCTTTCTGTGCGAAGCGGCCTACTCGATGCTCGGCAAAGCGCTCATCGAACGCGCGGGTCTACTCAAAGTCCTCACGGTCGCGCTCCTCGGTGGCGCCGCCGTGAATGTGGCGTGGGACGGCCATTCGACCCTCGCCGCCGCGCGCGTTCTGCCGGCGGCTGGGTGGTGGCACATCAGTTATCTCGTGGCCATCTGCACACTGGTCGGCTACGCCGTCTGGTATGTGGTGATTAGCGAGACCGATGTGAGCCTCGCGATCATGACCATCTTCATCCAACCGCTCGCCGGTGTACCCATTGCCGTGTGGTTGCTCGGTGAACCGCTGCACTGGGGCCAGCTCTGGGGCGGCCTGGCCATCGTGGCCGGTTTGGCGGTGGGCCTTTGGCAGCCGAAGCCGGCGCTTCTAGGCGCGCAAGGCGTGCCGGGAAAGTGAACCGCCCGCCATCCATCGCACGTACTTCGCAGCCATTACCTCGGAAGGCCAGCGTCACCGCGTCCGCCTCACTCACGTAGAGCACGGGAACCCCGCGCGCGGCCAATCGCCGGCGTAATGCTGGTGACGCGCGTTCTTTCGCGGGGACTTTGCTGTCTGCGATGACGATGATCTGCGGTTGGAGTGCGCCGAGTAATGGCTCGCTCAAGGGTTCGCCTTGCGCGGGGATTCCAGTCACGACGATGTCCGCACGCAGATC
>SIAT01000025.1 GCA_009691645.1 Pedosphaera sp.
GCTGGTTCTGCATCGGGTGCCGACGCGATTGATTTCACAGGTGCCGGTACCGGCACCCACAAGTTATCTCCTGGCGCCAGCGTGTCTCAGTGGAACATCGGTCCGGATGGCAAGGTGAACATGCTTTTGACCGACGGCACACAGTATGTTCGCGGCCAACTTCTCTTGCAGAAATTCAGCAATCCGAATGCGCTGCTGCGTCAGGGACAGAATCTGTACGCGCAGCTCGAGGCAGGCGGCGCTCTTAGTACGGCCAATTATACATCGGCCAACGGTATTCTTGCCACTGCCAGTGCCGCGCAGTCGCAGGGCCTCGGCCGCATCGAGGCCGGTACGCTCGAGCTTTCCAATGTGGACATGACCCGTGAGTTTGCTACGCTCATCACCACGCAGCGCGCCTTTCAGGCTAACGCCCGCGTGATCACCACTAGCGATGAAGTACTTCAGGAAATGATGCAACTGAAGCGTTAAGTAAACAGAGGTAACAGGAAAACGAAACGACGAAGCCTATGGCCGACCATCCCACACCTCCCGCAGACGCGAAAGCGGGCGACGCCGCCGCGGCCGCCGCGCCCGCCGCGCCCAAGTCCGGCGGCATCGCCGCGTTGCTACCGCTCATCCTCACGCCCATCCTGTGCGCGGGTGCGGCGTTTGGCGTGTTCCAATTTGTCATCAAGCCCGGCTTGGTGAAGAGCATCAACGAAGCAGTGGCCAAGGCGGCGAACGCCCAAGGTGGCGCTGACGCCCACGGCAAGGCCGACGATGGTCACGGTGCTAAAAAAGATGACGGCCACGGCGCGGCCAAGGATGACGGTCACGGTGCTAAAAAAGATGACGGCCACGGCGCAGCCAAGGATGATGGTCACGGCGCCAAGAAGGACGCCAAGAAAGACGACAAGAAGGGGCCGCCCGAAAAGGCGGACGATCCGAACGAGCCGGTCGCCGTCAGTGAGCGCACGGTGGCGAACGTCGCCAACACCGGCGGCAATCGTTATCTCGTCGTGAAGATTGCGCTCATCCGCACCGAGTCCAAAGACACTGATTTCCCGAAGCGCGTTGAGAAATACCGCGATCGGCTTGATGCGGCGGCCAGCACCATTCTTTCCAGCAAGACGCTGGAAGAGCTGGAGAAGCCGGGCATCCGCACCCTCGTGAAGGCCGAACTGCAGGGCGAGTTCAATCGCGTCCTCGGGCACGCCAGCGTGAAGGAAATACTGTTCCCCGTGTGGGTCATTCAGTGAGCCGCATTTCGCATGCCTCCGACCATGAGTGACACCCCCGAGACCGGCGAGGCTCAAGGCCAGAAGGTGCATCTCTGGCGCGGCGGACAGGCGACCCTGCCGCCCGCGGCCATCCACTCATTCGGCGTGGGGCAGACCGCGGCGCTCTCTTCCGGCGAGGTGCATCGTTTCAAGTCGCACAACGAAGCACTGGCCCGCACGTTGGCTGCGCGCCTCTCGATCTTTCTGCGGATGGAGTTGACGCTCGAAGTGATCTCGCTCGAAGTGGTGGATCTACCGAAGTTCATCCAACTCGCGCCGGCGCCGCGGCACATGATTCTTTTCCAGATCAATCCGCTGCAGGGCGCTTGCGTCTTTGATATCGCCCCTGCGCTCGGGCTCACGCTCACCGATCGGATGCTCGGCGGCAAAGCCTTCTCGGTGAATCCGAATCGCCCCCTCCGCGAAGTGGAAACTGCGTTGCTCGATCAGTTGGCGATGATTGCCCTCAAGGAATGGTGCGGCTACTGGAAGAGCGACGACGAGCTGACGCCTGCGCTGATCGGCTACGAGCGCAACCCGCGTTTCCTCCAGCTCGGCGGGCCGGAGGAGACCTTCTACCACATCGCGATGGAAGCGAGCATCGGCGACTGCATCAACCAGATCCAGATGTTGATGCCCGTCCGCGGCTTGAATCCGCTGTTGCGTAAAATCACTTTTGAAGCCGAAGCGACCGAAGTGGATAAAGCGCTGAAAGTGCCGACGGGTCCGCGTTGGAACAAGGTCTACGACAATGTGCGCCTGCGCGTCTCCGCCCACTGGCCGCATATCGAGGCGCGTGCGCGCGACCTGCTGAACATGAAAGTCGGCGATGTGATTCCCGTGCCGCCAGACCATGTGAACAAAGTCCAGATTTCTCTCGCCGGCTTGCCCAAATTTGTCGGCCGCCTCGGCAGTGCCGACAACAAATGCGCCGTCGAGATCACCCAAGCCATCAATCATTGATTCTATGAGTACCGCCACTGAAAATCAAAATCTCGAGCTTCTGCTCGATGTGCCCATCAAGCTCACCGCCGAACTGGGCAGCTGCCAGATGACGATGCAGGAACTGCTCCAGCTCAATCTGGGCGCCGTGGTCCAGCTCGATAAGCCGGCCAACGCCAGCGTGGACGTGTATGTGAACGGCCGTTTGGTCGCGCGCGGCGAAGTGGTCGTGGCGGACGATAATTTCGGAATCAAAATCAAGGAGATCGTCACCAAGTCCGCCGTATGATGCACGCCCGTTTCGCGCTCTTTTTGCTCGCGCCGGCCGTCGCGTTGTCGATGGTCGGCGACGTGTTTGCGGCGACCAACGTCATCATCTACGGCGCGACGAATGCTCCGGCCGCTTCGGTCGCTCCATCGCAGGGTCTCGTTGAAGTGTTCATCCGGACCATGGGCGCGCTGCTCATCGTCATCGCTTTGGTGCTCGCTGCTGCGTGGGCTTTCCGTCGTTCGAAGCTGTTCGGTCTCGTCAAGTCCGGCACGGGCCATCTTCGCGTACTGGAAAGCAAATCCCTCGGCGCGCGTCACACATTGCATGTGGTGGAGTACGGGGAACAACGCTTCCTCATCGCCGACACGCCGGCGGGCACGAACTTGATCGCGCCGGTGAATGCGCCCGCGGCGGCGGCCATGGCAGAGTCGGCTCCGGCTCCGGGCACGTTCGCCGAGAAACTCCGTGCCTTGCTCGACGGGAAGAAATGAACGCTCTGCGCCCGAGTCTTTGGAAGCTCGTTCGCCGCTCGCTGGCGCCGTTGGCGTTGCTCGCGCTCGCGCTGTGCGCCTTCACTCCGGACGCGTTCGCGCAGCCTGTGCCGAACGCGAACACGAACAGTTTCAACTTCAACATCGGGATGAACCTGCCGAGCCAGCCGAAGGATCTGGATGTGGCCATCCGCATCGTCTTCCTCATGACGCTGCTCTCGCTGGCGCCGTCGCTGGTGATGTTGATGACCTGTTTCACCCGCATCATCATCGTTTTCTCCTTCCTGCGGAACGCTCTCTCGCTGCAGGGCGTGCCGGCGAACCAGTTGATGGTCGGGTTCGCGCTGTTCCTCACCTTCTTCATCATGACGCCGGTCTATCAGCGGATCGACGCGACCGCGATCAAGCCGTATCAGGCGGCGCAGATCACCGGCGACCAGGCGCTCGAGCGTGCTTCGGGGCACATGCGTGAGTTCATGCTGCGGCAGGCCCGCCCGAAGGATGTGGAGTTCTTCGTCGGGTTGGCGAAGCTGGGGCCGACGGCGGCGGACAATCTGCCGCTGAGCGTGGTGATCCCCGGATTCATCCTGAGTGAATTGCGCACGGGCTTCCAGATGGGTTTCCTGCTGTTCATCCCGTTCATCCTGATTGATTTCGTGGTGGCCATCGTGCTGATGAGCCTCGGCCTGATGTTCCTGCCGCCGGCGACGATTTCGCTGCCGCTGAAAATCTTGTTGTTCGTGCTGGTGGATGGATGGACGTTGGTAGTGCGGTCGCTCGCGCTCAGCTTCGGAGTGTAGCTATGAGTCCGGATTATTGCGTGGAACTGTTGAAGAGTCTGATGATGCAGGTGCTCATCATTTCCAGCCCGCTGTTGCTCACGGGAATGGCGGTGGGCTTGGTGGTGAGTCTGTTTCAGGCGGTCACTTCCATTCAGGAGCAGACGCTCACTTTCGTGCCCAAAGCACTCGCGGTGGTGGGAGTACTCTTCATGATCCTGCCGTGGATGGTTCGTACGATGATGGATTACACGGTGGGCATTTTCGATAAGTTGCCGCAAATGGTGCGGTAGCACAGAAGCGCTGCGAGGCGGCGCGATTTAAAAACCGCGTGCAACTTTTCTTCAACTGGTTTCTGGTCTTCGCGCGTGCGGGCGCGATGCTCTCGGTTTTCCCCGTGTTCTCCGCGAGCGCGGTGCCGGTCCGCCTGCGCATCGCATTGGGGGCGATGCTGGCTTTTCTCGTTTCGCCCACGTTGGTGGGTGGGCCCAGCCCGGCCCAGCTCGGTCTGCTGGATGTGGCGGTGCTGCTCTTCAAAGAAATCTCCATCGGCCTGCTCATGGGTTATCTCTGCCGGCTCGTGACTTTCAGCGTTCAACTAGCCGGCCATTTCATTTCCATGGAAACGGGATTGCAGATGGGATCACTTGTGGCGCCGGGTGAGTCCACGCCAACCGAAGTGCCGGGGGTGATACTGAATTTGCTGGCGATAATGCTGCTGCTGGCGCTCGACATCCATCAAATGATCCTCATTGCCTTCACGCAATCGTACACGGTGCTGCCGATCGATGGCGGGCGACTATCGGAGGAGTTGTTCCGCAGTGTGACGGCGATGGCGGGGCGGACATTCCTCGTGGCGGTGAAGATCGCGGCGCCGCTCATCGCGGTGGGCATCGTGGTGAATCTGTTGCTCATGGTTTTCGCCCGCGCCACCCCGCAGATGAACATTTTCGCCGAGAGTTTCAGCGTGCGCATCCTCATCGGGTTGGCGTTGTTCGGAATGACAATGAACCTGACGGCCGAGCATATCGCGGCTTATCTGCGGCAGTTGCCGGAGGACTTCATCCTCGTCACCCGTCTCTTGGGTGGTTGAGGGGCTGGGGCCACAATCTGTGGCGCAAGCGGGCCGTTTCCAAGTGGTTGGCACGTTTCCGGCTATGTCTGGAAGCGGTGTATTGTCGTGTCCTAAACCGGAACTTTTTGACTGCCTCGGGCCTGTTCGTTCAGGCGTGTGCGGCGTCGGAAGCCTGATCTATGGCCGAGAGCGAAGGAGGAGAAAAGACAGAGCAGCCGACAAGTAAGCGCCTGCAAGAAGCGCTGGACGTGGGTAATTTTGCCCGCAGCCCAGAGGTCTCCACGGCACTGATGCTTGCGGCGACCATTCTCGTCCTCACAATCATGGTTCCGCGGATTTTCGAGACCTTCAAATTGTACATGGTCGGAACGTTTGCCCAGCTTTCACGGCCGACGTTGGATGCGGATTCGTTCACGGGCATCTTCTGGAATTTCATCCTGCACGCCGGCTACTGCGTGCTGCCGATAATGGGTGTGGCCGTAATCACGTCGCTGCTCTCGGGCGGATTGCAGAGCCGGTTTCAACTCAGCTCCCGTGCGTTCGAGCCGAAGTGGGAACGGCTCAATCCGTGGCCGGGCATTCAAGGGCTGTTCCAGATGCGCTCGGCCGTGCGTCTCGGCGTGAGCGTTCTCAAGCTCGGCGTGATTGTCGGGATGACGTATCCGGTGGTCAAAGAGGTTGTACAGGATCCGGTCTTCCACGCCACTACCGATTTCAATCACTTGCTCAATTTCATGGCGCAGACCGCGCAGACTGTCGGCATCCGCGTGCTGCTCGGGCTCGTGCTTGTGGCTGCGGCCGATTACGGTTACCAGCTTTGGCAGCACCAGCAGGAGATGATGATGACCAAGGAGCAGGTCAAGGAAGAGCAGAAGGGGTCGGAAGGTAACCTTCAGGTGAAGGGCGAGTTCAAGAAGCGCCGGCGCGAGTTGCTCCGCAAGAAGTGGCTGGCTGAAATCCCCAAGGCCGACGTGATCGTGACCAACCCGACCCATCTTTCCGTGGCGTTGCGTTACGACCGCGGGTCGATGGGGGCGCCGCGTGTGGTGGCCAAAGGCTCGCGTTTCAACGCGCTTCGCATCCGCGAGATTGCCAAGGAATATCAGATTCCCATCATCGAGAACAAGCCGGTGGCGCGGATGCTTTTCAAGCATTGCAAGGAAGGGCAGGAGATCCTGCCGCAGCTCTACGCCGCGGTGGCTGAGATCCTCGCCTATGTCTATCGCGTGAACCGTTACCGCTACTACACCCAAGGCCAGCAATTGCCCGCATGAGCGCCGCCCCCGCCAATCCCAACGCCCCAAGCCTGTGGCGCTTTGCCGAGCTGGGCTTGGTGCTTTTCCTGTTCGGCACGCTGCTGTTGCTCGTGCTCCCTCTGCCGCCGATGCTGCTCGATTTGCTGCTCGGCGTGAGCATCGCCTCCGGCCTGTTGGTGCTGCTGGTCATCGTTTATATCCGCGAGCCGGCTTCCTTCTCCTCTTTTCCAACGCTGCTGCTCATCATCACGCTTTTCCGGCTCGGCCTGAACGTCGCCTCCACGCGATTGATCCTCATCGACGGTTACGCGGGTGAGATCATCAACGCCTTCGGCAACCTCGTTGTGCAGGGCAATTACGTGGTCGGTTTCGTCATCTTCCTCATTCTCACGGTCATCAACTTCATCGTCATCACCAAGGGCGCCGGCCGTATCGCCGAGGTCGCGGCGCGGTTCACTTTGGATGCGATGCCCGGCAAGCAAATGGCGATCGACGCCGAGTTGAACGCCGGCCTCATCAAGGAGGATCAGGCGCGCTCCCGCCGCAAGGCGCTCCAGCAGGAGGCCGATTTCTATGGCGCAATGGACGGCTCGAGCAAGTTCGTCCGTGGCGATGCCATCGCCGGCATTCTCATCACCATCATCAACGTCATCGGCGGCATCGGCATCGGCGTTTTCCAGAAGGGAATGCCCATCACCGAGGCGCTCCAGCGTTACACCATTCTGAGCATCGGTGACGGCCTCGTGTCGCAGGTGCCCGCGCTCATCATCTCGACCGCCGCCGGCATTCTCGTCACGCGCGCCGCCAGCGAGGCGAGCCTCGGCCAGAGCCTCACCAAGCAGCTCTTCTTCCAGCCCAAAGTGCTGATGATCCTTTCCATCTCGATGTTCGTTCTCGCGCTCGTGCCCGGTCTTCCGATGTTGCCGTTCCTTTTTCTCGGTGGCCTGTTCGGTGTCATGCACCGGCAATTCAGCAAGGCCGGCCTGCTGTTGCCTCTGGTGATGGGTGGTGGCGGGGACGGCGGTGGCGGCGGTGGGGCGACTGCTGCGGCTGGTGGTGGCTCGACGCCAGCGGGTGGCGCGCCCGGTGCGGCGAAGGCATCCGACAAGCTCGAGGATCTTCTCAGTCTGGACACGCTCCAGATCGAGCTCGGCTACGGTCTGTTGCAATTGGCCGACGTGCGCAAGGGCGGCGACCTGCTCGAACGCGTCACCGGCGTGCGCCGGAACTTTGTTTCCGAGATGGGTTTCATCATCCCATCCGTGCGCCTGCGCGACAATCTTCAGCTCGCCCAGAACGAGTACCGTTTCGTTTTCCGCGGCCAGCTCATCGCGCGTGGCGAGGTGATACCGGGGCAATGGCTCGCGATGAACGTCAACAACAGCACGGTCGTGCTCAATGGCGTGCAGACCGTCGAGCCGGTCTTCCAGCTTCCCGCCGTGTGGATCACCGAGGTGGAGCGGAAGAACGCCGAGATCGCCGGCTACACGACGGTGGACGCCGCTTCCGTGCTCGTCACGCATTTCGGCGAGACCATCAAGCGCTACTGCCACCAGATTCTCAGCCGGCAGGATGTGCAGACGCTGCTCGACAATCTCAAGCAGTCCAACCCCGCGCTCGTCAACGAGCTGGTGCCCGCGCTGCTCACCGTCGGCCAAGTGCAGCGTGTGTTGCAGATTCTGCTCAGCGAAGGCGTTTCCATCCGCAACCTTATCGGCATCCTAGAGCGCGTGGCCGATCATGCCACCCTCACCAAGAATCCCGAGGAGCTCGCCGAGCAGTCCCGCCGTTCGCTCGGCACGCAGATCATCAAGCCGTATCAAAACGAGCGCGGCGCCATCCACGCCATCACGCTCGATCCGTGGCTGGAGGAAGATCTCGTGCGCGGTCTGCGGCCTTCACAGAGCGAGACCATCCTGTTGCTCGATCCGAAGCTCATCCAGCATCTCTCACATCATCTCTCGCAGGCGATGCAGCCGCTCATCGCCGACGGACGGCCGCCGGTTGTCCTTTGCACCTCGGCCATCCGCTACGGTTTGCGCAAATTCTTCGCTGGGAAATATCCCGAGTTGGCCTTCATCTCCTACGAGGAACTGCCGCCGAAGATCGAGATTCAGGCTGCCGGCACCATTCCCAGCTTGAATTGAAGGCCGCCGCAGCGCTCAATGACCGTAGGCGATGAGCATGCTCACCATCGTGGCCGAGTCCGCGCAGCAGGCGTTGCTGGAGGTTCACCGCCAGCTCGGGCCTGACGCCGTCATCGTTAATCTCCGCAAGATCCCCGCCGCCGGCCTCGGCGCGCTCTTCAAGAAACCGCAGATCGAAGTGGTCGCCACCGTGCCCGCCGCCGCCGCCCGCGGTCCGGAGAAGATCGCGCAGATCGACCACCGCGTGCAGGAATTGGAACGCGAGTTGGCGGACGCTCTCGCGGCCGGCGCATCCGCCGGTACCGCGCGCCCCGAGGTCATCCCGCCGCGGTCGATCCCGCGTGGTTATCCCACCAACCCTCTCGCCCACGCCGCGCGCGAACGACTGCCCTCGGCCACGATCTTCCAAAATCTCGGCCTGCTCCCCATGCACATCGAGTGGCTGACCGATCGCGTGCGCAACTTTCCCGGTGCGACCGCGCCGCGCAACCTGCGTGAGGAACTGGTGCTTGTGCAGGAAGTGCTCGTGGATCACGCGCACCAACTCGCGCGCCGCCATGAGAAGGCCGGCAATCCGCTGCGCGTCTTCCTCGGCACGCCCGGCACCGGCAAGACCACGTGCCTCTGCAAATGGCTCACGCAGGAGGTTTTCCTCGGCAGCCGCTTGTCACAAGTCTGGCGGCTCGATGGCGCCGCGCCGAACACGGCGGAATTTCTCAGCGTGCACGGCGAGATTTTGAACGTGCCGGTCGAACGCGTCTGGGCCGGCGCGCCGGTGGATGACGCGGTGGCGCGTTTCGTGGATCTGCCCGGTGTGGCGGTGAACGACCCCGCTGCCTTTGCCGCACTCAAGGCGCAGGCCGAGCAGTTTTCTGGCGCGGAATGGTTCCTCGTGCTGAACGCAGCCTACGATCTCAGCCTGCTGCTCGCACACACACGCGCCTTCGCCGCACTGCCGCTGGCCGGTTTGATCTTCACGCACATGGACGAGGAGACCCGCCTGGGCAAGATCTGGAACGTGATGCTGAGCGCGCAGCTTCCTGTGGTGTGGCTTTCCGGTGGCCAGAATATCCCCGGTCAATTCATCCGCGCCCAGCCCGAGATGCTCTTCGACGCGCTCGTGAATCAGAACCTCAAGGGCGGATAGTTTCGTCTACCATTTTCAAGAAATTGAAAGCAGGCCGCGAAGATGGACGTTGCTGCGTGGGAGATGCCACCCCAGCTTTTCTCCATTTCCTCTTGCGAACAGATTGAGGCGGAACTTCACCGCGGCGACCGTTTTCTATTCCGTGTGGCCGGCTTCAGTCATCGCCTCGTGCAGTATCTTGGTGGCGGTGGGCAATATCGGCTGGAGCACAGGTAACAGACGGTTGATTTCGTGCACAGCTTCCGTGGAGTCGTGCGTGAGCAGACGGCGGTACCACGCGATGAACTCATGGCTCACGGCCAGTTCGTTCGAGGGTTGCGCCGTGGTGCCGGGTGTGCCAGCGAGCAAACGGCAGAGGATGATGGCGCCGGCGACGACCGGCTGCGTCGGATTCAGAGTAGCTTCGAAGAACGGCAACGCCTCGGCAGCGCGCCCGGCGGTGAGCAGGGCAATGCTGCGTTGCTTGCGCAGTTCATCATTTTCGGGGTGATCGGCCAGTGCGGACTCCGTCCATTCGAGCGCGAGGTCAGGCAGATGCATGGAACCGTTGGTGATTTCGCAGCCAAGCTCCCAGAGAATCGGAGCCATCCGGCCATCCACGGCGCCTTGGTGCAGGAGCGGCAGAGCTTCCTCGGGACGTTGCTGGACGTTGAGGAATTTTGCGTAAGCGTGGCGAGTCTCGACTAAGTGCGGTTCCAACTCTAATGCGAGGATTAATTCTTTTTCGGTTTCGGCGATTTTACCCTCGAAGATGAAACACTGAGCCAGTAGTTGATGCGGTGCTGCTCCGTCCATGTTCTCGCAGGCGGATGTGAGCACGGGCTTCTTCAATTTCTCGATGCAGTTGTGCAGATGCGGGATGGCCTGTGGATGTTGACCGAGTTTGATGTGTGCCTGTGCGGCGATGTAGTGCATCGAGGCGGTCGGGCCACACTTTTGGGCGAGGGACGATGAGGCAACTCGGGTTGCCTCCTCGTAGTGCTCAGCGGTGAAGAGATGGAAAATGAACATCGTTATCAGCCGCTCGCGGCCTTCGGGAAGCATGGAATTATCCCCGAGCGATTCAGCGAGGCCGACTGCTTTGCGGTATTGTTCGAGGCCTCGCTCAACCTGGCCGTCGTTTACGAGGTCGAGGGCGAAGTTCATCAGCAGCGTTGGTTCATTCGGTGTCTCCAATACGGCGCGTTCGAGCAGGGCGAGGTTCCGTTTCACTTTGTTTTTTTCCTTCTTCACCTCGGGATCGTATCCGTAGTGTATTAGGGTGGTAGTTCCCGTGGGCACTTCCATCTGCCAGTAATTTCGGAGGGCAGTGACGTGCGGTAATATCTGCTCGTGAATGCGGCCGATGAAGCAAAGACCGGACGTGTTTCGGAAAAGGCGCGGCACATAAGCGGCGACCCCGTTGGGTTCGCTGTGGTTTCTAATCGGGATGCGGTAACCCATGACATTTTGCGCGGAAAGATCTTCCCACAACTTCTCAATGCTCTCGGCCATCAGCTCTTCATCAGCGTCGAGGATGAGCATCCAGTCGCCGCGCGCGTGCTCGAGACCGAAGTTGCGGGCGTCGCTAAAATTGTCGTTCCACGCGAAGTGATGCACTTCAGCGCCGTGTTCCTTGGCGATTTCGACGGTGCGGTCGGTGGAGCCCGTATCCACCAGGACAATCTGGTGAGCGACGGATTTCACCGAGCGCAGGCATTGAGCGAGGAATCGCTCCTCGTTCTTCACGATGAGGCAGACGCTCAGGCGAGGGCGCGCGGGTGCCTCGGGCAGGGGAGTCCAGACGACTTTGGATGCGGCGAGTTTCCGTTGTTGTTTGAGCGTGCGTTGGATCATGTTCGGCGCGTCCCATTTCGGCGTGAGTTGGAGCAGGCGCTTGATGCATCGGAAGGCTTGCTGTCCGTCATTCGCTTCCAGAGCGATTCTGGTCATCAGCAGATAGGCTTCGGGATGAAATGGTCGCAGCGCAATGGCCGCGAGACAGGCATTCCACGCGCCGAGAGGATCGCCAGCTTTGAGAATGGCCGCGGCCTGGTCGAGCATCCCGAGCTTGGCGCACGGCGGAAGAGAAGCCGAAGGCCGTGCTGCTGGGGTATTCGTGTCTGTTGGTGGGGTTGATGGTGCGTGGCTCATGGAATGTGTGGCGATGGTTTCGGTCAGTTGAGTGCGTAGTGTTTTCATCGCGCTTTCCGCGGCCTTCAAGTTATCGGTGGCAAATGCATGGGCTGGTTCCAACTCCAAAACGCGCCGGAACATTTCGGCCGCTGAGTCGTGCTGGCCTGCTTTGAAGAAGCATACGCCGAGCGCGAGGGTCGACTCGACATCCTTCGGGCTGTGCTCCAAAACACGCGCGTACATCCGTGCGGCGACGGGCCAGTCCTGCTGCTGGAAGTTGAGTTGGGCAAGCAGTATCAGCGCTTGCCGGTCGTTCACATCGATTTCAAATGCGCGAGTCAGCGCGGCCTCAAACGTCGGGCGGTCTTCGAGTTTCAGCGCGGCCAAGGCGAGGTTCACCCATGCTCCCGTGGAGTCCGGAGTGAGGTCCGTCAATTTGAGAAAGAGGTTTCGGGCTTGGGCAAATTCATCGGATTGAAAATGGATCTTGGCCAGAATCTCGACAGCTTCCGCCAATTGAGGTTCCGCGGCGAGAATGCCCGCGAGCAATTGTTTGGCTTGTGGCAATTGGTGGTTGTTGGTGGCCTGCTTTGCCAGAGCCAGCAGCCGTCGGATATCGCTCTGTGTGACTTGGTTCTCGTTGAGCGCGGAGAGCGAGAGTTGTTCCAGGGCCATGAGATTTTCCCGGGCGATGATGTTCTGCGGATCAACTTCGATCACGCGCATATATGTTTCGCGGGCCATCTCGGTTTCATTACCGCGTACAAAACAGAGGCCCAGACAGAGCAGCACGCCGATGTCGGTGGGCCTGTCGGCAAGCATCTGCGAGTAGAGTCGACCCGCCTCGGCATAGTGGGCGAGTTCGAAATGGGTTTTGGCTAGAAGTTCGAGTGCCGTCTGATTCGCCGGATCGATTTCAAGCGCGAGACGGATAGCGGGTTCGAACTCAACGATGCGGTCGCATTTCAATGCGGACATGGCGAGCAATGTGTACGCCAGAGAATCGCGCGGCCTCAATTCGATGAGCCGGCGAAAGCTGAGTCGGGCCGCCGCATAATCACCGTTCTGGTAGTGCAATCCGCCGAGCGCATCCCAAATCCTATCGTTTTCTGGAGCCAGGTTTGCGGCCAGTTCCAGTTCCGCACGCGCGGCGACGAGGTTGCCGGATTGTTTGAAGAAATCAGCGTTCTCGAGCGCTTTGCCAAGAGGATCTTCCGCTGCCGGTTCAGATTGAGCTGTGGGCGCAGGTGCATTCGCCGGCTGATGGATTTGCTCCAGGTTTTCTTGAGCCAGTGCGTCTTCGGGTGAGAGGTCGAGGATGCGTTCGTAAATCATCCGCGCCGTTTCGCGATCGCCAGTTTTGAAGAAACAGACGCCGAGAGGATGCAGGACATCCACCGAATCCACGGCGCCTTTGAGAATCTGCAGATAGGCTTGGATGGCTTGCTTGTATTGTTCCTGTTGCAGGCAGAGATCGCCGAGCAGTTTGAGGGCGATGTGGTTCTCCGGTTCGATTTCAAATGTGCGGGCAAGAGCCAACTCGAATTCGTGGATCTGGTCGCTCTTGAACAACACGAGCGCGAGGCGCACGTGGATATCCGCATCATCCGGCATGATCCGGGCGAGGCTCTGATATTCCGTCGCAGACTCGGCGAAACGGCCGGCGAGGAAAAGCTGGGCGGCGAAGGCGCTTTGGATGAGCGCGTCGCCGGGCGCTTCTGTCGCGGCGATTTTCAGGATCGTGATCGCTCCAGTTTGGTCGCCTTGATTTAGGAATGCGCTGGCGGCATTCAACGCTTCGTGCCGGCAGTTGGAAGGTTGGAGCATAGGTAAATTTATATCCGGAAAAATCTAAGCACGAATTGTGCCTGACTTTTCTGCCTGCGTCCGGGGGCACAAAGTGCCGAATCTCCGTTGGTCGTCCGCCGACTTCGTTTTCTTGGTGTGACGTTTCGGCTTGATGGACATCGCGCCGATTACTGCAGGAGCTTGAGCGCGGCCTGTGGCATCGCATTCGCCTCGCGGAGCATCGAGGTGCCGGACTGCACCAGGATCTGGTAGCGGGCGTACTGCGTCGCTTCTTCCGCCACGTCCACGTCTGCGATGCGGCTGATGGCGACGCTCAGGTTTTCCTTCGTCACCGTGAGTCGTTCGTGCGTGAAGTTCAGGCGGGACTGCATGGCGCCGAGTTTCGCGCGGTCGGTCGCGATTTGGATGGTCGCTTTCTTGACCAGATCAATGGCGATCTGGGCGCCGGCCACTGAGTTGAGATTCACGTTGTCGTAGTCGGCGCTCAACTCGGTGGCAAAGGCCGAGATGTCCTGCACGGACTTGTTGATGACAACCACGGAACCGGAGGCGGCTTTGGTAGCCAGGGGATTTTCACCCGTGAGAGTGGGATCCAGCGTGATGAAACTGCCTTTCTTAATTTCCGTGCCAACCGCGGTTCCAGCTTTCACGAGCGTCGTGTAAGTCCCATCTATCTTGGAAGTCTCGATCACCATCGCCGTACCGTTGACGGTTGCAGTGAGGGCACTCGTCAGCGCGGAAGTGGTGTGGAGTTGAAACTTCGTCGCGTCGGTGGTGTCGACCTTTACATAATAATCTGTCGTCGTACTGATGCCGGAAGCGCCGGCTGTGGTGACTTGAACTTTATCGCCATCTACGAACCCGTGGCTGGCTTTGGTGAATACGTCGGTTGCGTGATCAAAAGTGACGGCAGTGGCCTTCTTCCCCAGATCCACAAGGCCGGTGGTGAGATCGGCGTTGGTGTAGAGCTTGAAGGTGTCGCTATCCAACTTATCAACGTAATAAGCGGTGTCAGCAGTCGCGCCCGTGGGCGCAGGAGTGCCGAATTTGACCACCTGACCATCCACGAAGCCGTGCGCGGTTTTTGTCAGCACGTTGGTCAACTCGTTCGTGGTGCCGGTGAAGTACTCAGCGGCGTTTTTGGAGACGAAGTTACCGGCGGCAATCGTCTTGGTCCCGCTATCCACGGCGGTGACGCTTTCGTTTAGATACGAACCGGAGGCAAACTTGATGCCGCCGTTGTCGGTGGCGGCCCAGGCGCCGAGTGAGGTGCGCCAGAGGTCTTTGGAAGTTTTGTAAGTCGGGCTGCTCGATGTGTAGCCATCTTTGGTCACCTGCCAGGCATCGGCGGTGAGTTTCCAAGAGTCGGTGCCGGCGTTGATGGCGCTCTTGTACGTTGGCGCGTCCAGATTGATGGCCGACATGGCGAAGGTGACGCCTTCGGAATCCACGGTGACGGGAATGGTGTCCGTGGAGAAGAGTGAGACGCTATTGTAGGTCTGCCCGACGGTTGCATTGATGTAATCTTTGATCTGTATGAACTCCTGGTTGTACAGGCCGAGATCCTCGGCGGATTTCGTCGTATCCAGAGCGAGCATCGCGAGCTCGCC